>JAKDNL010000006.1 GCA_030451825.1 Pseudonocardia sp.
GGTCGGAGATCTCCGAGGGGTCGTCGTCGGCAGCGAGGCGGACGCGAGCGGTTCCCTCCTCGAGGTTCAGCGTCGTCGTGGCTGGGCCCCCGCTGGTCGCGGACCGGTCGGGCCGGTAGCCCTCGTCCTCGGGGAGGACGAGGTGATGACGCGTCGCGGTGTGGCTCGCCCCGTAGCGTCGCGCGAGCCGTCCGGCCGCCGGATGGCTGCCGTAGGCGACGCCGTGGAGCCGGTGCAGCCCCGTCCCGGCCCACCCTTCCGCACCTGCGGCTTCGATCCCGAGCTCCTCGAGCACGGCGGTCGCGACACCGATCGACCGCCGGCAGGGGTCGACGACGAGCTCCACGACACCGATCCCTGACGCGATGTCGCCGACGGTCAGCGCACCGGCCAGTACGTAGTCGTCGTCGTGGCTGACGCCGTGGCGGTGCAGGCAGGTCTCGATCTCGATCACCCACGTCGGCCCGGACGAGCGGGAGCGCCCCGGCCGCGAGGGCGGCCCGAAGCCCATCTCGGCGTCGAACCGAGCTGCCCTGTCGAGCAGGTCCGTGACGTCGGAGGAGATCGCGCTCACCCAGCGCAGGCGGATCGGTCCGGTCGTCACGGTGGTCGCGGCCATCAGGTGCGGTCGGCCGGGACGTTGCGGACGAGCCGATCGAGCTCGCGACGGAACAGATGGTTGCCGAGCTCGTTGCTGCCGAGCAGCATCGTCCCGGCGTCCTGGCTGCGCATCGCCTCCTGCGATCCCTCCAGGATGGGGAAGTCCTCGTCGTGGATGATCGAGATCATGATCTTCCAGTTCTTCGCCCAGAACCGGTCCCACTCCTCCTGACCGAGCCCGGTGACCTCGGTGGTCGGAGCCATCAGGCGCATCTCCATCACGGAGTTGCCGGGATCGGCGCCGCAGGGCCGGAAGGTGAGCAGCTCGACGTGTGTGGCGTGCTTGAGCAGCATGCTGTTCGGGGCGAGGAAGCAGCTCTCGATGGTGTGGTTCGCGGCGTCGACGCCGGTGCTGTCCTCGCCGATGAAGCGGTCGATGCTCTTGCGCGCGGCGAGGAACCAGAAGTGGCGCCCGAAGTCCTCGAGCGCCAGCTTGTTGGTGTGCAGGACCTTCCCGGCGGTGTTCGGGTGGGCGTACTTGACGTGGTAGTTGTCCAGGAAGCCATCCTGCATGATCTTCCAGTTGGTCGGCCGGTCGAACGTGTGCGGCGTGACGCTGACCAGGTCCTCGATCCGGTAGCCGGCCAGGATCGCGTCCATCTCGGGCCCGAGCCAGGTCTCGACGTCGATCTCCCGCCGCGCGTTGTCGATCATCCAGAGGAACCCGTGGCGTTCCTCGACCGGTAGCTCGACCAGGCCGAACTCGGACCGGTCGAAGTCGCCGAAGGTGTCGTCGAGGGTGACCGTGCGCAGCTCGCCGCTCGGGTCGTAGGACCAGCGGTGGTAGGGGCAGGAGAACAGCCGGCAACGGCCGGACTCCTCCTCGACGAGCTGGGCGCCGCGGTGCCGGCACGCGTTGACGAACGCCTTCACACCACCGTCGCGCTGGCGGATCACGATCGCGTTGTTGCGGGGGAGTCGCCGGGTGAGGAACTCGTTCGGTTTCGCGATCTCGGAGCCATGACCGACGATGAACGGCACCTCACCGAACACCCGGTCGCGTTCGAGCGCGGCGAGATCGGGATCGCGGTACTCGACCGCCTCGGACGGGGCGATCTCGCCGAACTCGTCGGTGGTCCCCTTCTCGACATGGCCGAGCATGGTGCGGAACGCGCGGTCACGCATTCCCTCGTCGAGCGTCATCGGGACGTCCTCCTCGGTTGGTGGGACGGGATCAGGCGGGCTGCGGCTTGCGGCCGTGCCGCCGGTGGCCGGCAGGGATGTCGGGGTACCGGGCGCGGAGGGCGGCCTTGTCGATCTTCATGCTCGGCGTCCGGGGCAACGGGCCCGGCGCGAAGACGACGTAGCGGGGCATCTTGTAGGAGGCCAGCCGCTCCCGGCAGTGCTCGAGCACGGCCTCCTCGGTGACCGGATCGACCGTCCTCAGAAGCAGCGCCGGGGTCTCGCCGAACTCGTCGTCGCCGACGCCGACGACGGCGACCTCGACGACGCCGGGCAAGGTCAGTGCGGCGCGCTCGACCTCGGCGGCGTAGACGTTCATCCCACCGCTGATGATCATGTCTTTGGTGCGGCCGACGATCCGCAGGGCGCCGTGCTCGTCGATCACGCCGACGTCGCCGGTGCGCAGCGCGCCGTCGCCGAAGGTCGCGGTGGTCAACGCCTTGTCCTGCCAGTAACCGGCAGCGACGCCGGGGCCGGAGATGCGGATCTCCCCGGGCTCGCCCGGGGGACACGGCGCACCGTCCTCGTCGGTGACGACGAGCCGGGTCAGGATCCCGCCCTGGCCGACGGACTCCGGGCTGCGGATGGCCATGTCGACCGTCGGGAAGGTGACGTTGGACGACGACTCGGTGAGTCCGTAGGCCTGCCGCAGCCCAACGCCCTTCGCCGACCACGCCTCGATCAGCTCGGCGGTGACCGGGTTCCCCCCAGTGAACGCCACGGTGAGCGAGGACAGGTCGGCCCCGGCGAACGCGGGGAGCGCGGCCATCTGCTCGTAGAAGATGGTGGTCGCAGCGAAGGCCGTGATCCGTTCGTCGCGGATGATCTCCAGGGCGGACTGCGGGTTCCAGCGGGGCAGCAGCACGACGCTGCCGCCGAGGACGAGCGGGCCGAGGAAGCCGTTGAGCAGGCCGGCGGCGAACGACATCGCGCTGACGTTCAGGGCCCGGCCGCGGAGCAGCTCCGGAGCCTGCAGTGTCCACTCGAAGAACGCGCCGAGCAGCGACTCGTGGGTGTAGACGACGCCCTTGGGCAGGCCGGTGGACCCGGAGGTCGGGATCACGCAGACCGGAGTCGACGGGTCACGGGGCAGGTCGGGCAGCGGCCCGGCGCTGCCGAGGGCATCGACGGACTCGAGCGGGACGACGTCGGGGGCGTACCGGACGTCGGCGACGGTCGCGCGGTGCTGCTCGGCCACCACGAACAGGGTGGGGGAGAGCCGCTCGACGACGTCGGAGAGCTCGAAGGCGCCGAGGCGCTCGTTGAGCGGGCACAGCACGCCGCCGGCCCGCAGGATGCCGAGGGCGGCGACGGCCCAGTCGGCCGAGAGCGGTCCCAGCACCCCGACCCGGTCACCCGGCCGGACACCGGCCTCGACCAGCCGCCGGGCGGCGCGGTCCTGGGCCTCGGTGAGCTCGCGCCAGGTGAACGACCGGTCGGGGTCCTGAAGGGCATCGGCGTCGGGCCGGCGGACCGACCAGGCGTGCAGCGCGTCCAGAACGGTGGTGTTGCGCATCGTCGGGCTTCCTCAGTCGGTGGTGGGCGGGATCGGTGTCCCGGCGGTCGTACGCTCAGACCGGCGAGAAGGGACGTGAATGGGGCGAAAGCCGAGCATCACCCGGGACGGCGCGGCCCGGGCCGCTCTGTCGATCGTGGACGAGGGCGGGACTGCGACCCTGAGCCTGGAGCGCATCGCGACCGCGCTCAACGTCCGGGCGCCCTCGCTCTACAACCACTTCACCGACAAGGCCGAGATCCTGGCCGAGGTCGCGCGGATCATCGTGCTGGACACCCCCCGGGTGCCCGACCCGGCACCCGGGCACTGGCGGGAGTGGCTCGTCGAGGAGTCCACGCTGTTCCGGAGGTCGCTGCTGCGACATCCCCGAGCCGTGCCGCTGGTGGTCGAGTACCTCCCTCAGACCCTGCTGGTGCGGCTCTACCAGCAGTACTCGTTGCTGCTCTCGAGTCACGCGGTGCCGGAGCGGATGCATCTGTTCCTCCTCGAAGCGGCGCATCGGATGACCGTCGGCTCCGCGGTCAGCGCAGCGACCGGCAGGGCGGCGCTGGAGAGCCTCGAGCTGGACGGGGACGGGGGCGCGCGGCCGGCCTCGGAGTCCGAGGACGAACTCCGCTTCGTCGGGATGCTTCAGGCGTTCCTGCGAGGTGTGGACCTGCGGTCCTGACCGGTGGACGTGGCTTCCTCCTGTCGGGTGTCGGCGGTGACGTCCAGCGACGACTGACTGCGAAGAAAAGCTAACAGCTTTAGTAAAAGCTGGTCAACCGGTCCGGCGGTGTGCCGTCTGGTCCCGGTGCCCCCTTCTGTGCGACATTTGACGAGTTGTGTCATGTGACCGCAAGTGCCGTCTCGATGGCGCCGTCGACGCCGGTCGCGCACCCGCCGGACCGGGCCGGTTCACCGGCCGCACCCACCCGAGGAGACCTATGAGTGCCACGACCGAGCAGAGCCGCCCGGCCGATGACCGAACCGAGCGCCGGGTGCACTGCCCGGCCGACGGGCGTCACGTCGGATCGGTCCCGGTCCAGGGGCCCGCTGACGTCACGACAGCGGCGCGGACCCTGCGCGCGGCGCAACCCGCGTGGGAGGCGCTGGGACCGCGGGAACGCAGCCGGCACCTGCGCCGGTGGCTGGACTGGCTGCTGGACAACGAGGCGCGGATCGTCGGACTGGTTCAGGCGGAGACCGGGAAGTCCTGGTCGGACTCCGCGGTGGAGATGCAGGTGGCGATCGACGTCATCAACTACTTCACCGGGAACGCGGAGAGGTTCCTGGCCGACCGGAAGGTCGCGTCGGCGGGCCTGCCCAACAAGGTCCGCAAGCTCACGGTGGTGGCCCGCCCGTACCAGCTGGTCGGTCTGATCACGCCCTGGAACGGCCCGCTGGGTGGTCCGATCATGGACGTGGTGGGAGCGCTCGTCGCGGGTGCGGCGGTGCTGAGCAAGCCGTCCGAGGTGACCCCGCTGACCTGGTCCGCCGTCGTCGACGGCTGGAACGAGATCGGCGCGCCGCCGGTCCTCGCCTGCCTCACCGGGGACGGCGAGGCGGGCGCCGCGGTCGTCGAGGAGGTGGACATGGTGATGTTCACCGGCTCCGTCCGCACCGGCCGGAAGATCGCCGCGCGAGCGGGGGAGCGGCTCATCCCGTGCAGTCTCGAGCTCGGCGGCAAGGACGCGATGATCGTCCTGGCCGACGCCGACATCGAGCGCGCCGCGGGCGGGGCGGTCTGGGGCGGCATGATGAACGGCGGCCAGGCCTGCATCTCGGTCGAGCGGGTCTACGTCGAGGCACCCGTTCACGACGAGTTCGTCGCCAAGGTCGTGGAGAAGGTGCGGGCGATCCGGCAGGGCATGGACGAGCCCGGCACCTACGCCACCGAGATCGGTGCGATGGTCACCCCAGCGCAGCTCGAGATCGTCGAGCGGCACGTCGCCGACGCGGAGGCGAAGGGGGCCCGGGTGCTCGTCGGCGGGAAGCGCGGCGCGCAGGGCGACGCCTTCTTCGAGCCGACGGTGCTCGTCGACGTGGACCACTCCATGGCGTGCATGCGCGAGGAGACCTTCGGGCCGACCCTGCCGATCATGAAGGTCGGCGACGAGTACGAGGCCCTGCGGCTGGCCAACGACTCCGACTTCGGTCTGTCGTCCAGCCTGTGGACCCGCGACCGACGCAAGGCCGACCGGCTGTCGCGGTTGATCGAGGCCGGCTCGGTGTCGATCAACAACGCCATCATCGCGGTGTTCCAGCTCCCGGTCCCGATGGGCGGCTGGAAGCAGTCCGGGCTGGGCGCCCGGTTCGGCGGCGCGAACGGCGTGCTGAAGTACTGCCGCCAGCAGTCGATCGTGTCGGAACGGATCGCGCTGAAGGCGGAGCCGAACTGGTACCCGGTCGTCCGGTCCCGGAGCGAGTTCATGGCGAAGGTCGTGCGCTTTCTCGGGGCGCACGACTGGAAGCGGCGGCTCGGGCGGTGACGGCCCGGCGGTGCCCTCCGACCGCGGCGGACCTGCGCCGCTGACGGTCGGAGGGCCAGCGATCCGTGGTCAGTAGGCGATGAAGAGGATCTCGTCGCGCGAGTACTCGTGGTCGGGGTGGTTCGCGGCCAGGTGCTCCTGCGTCTTGGTGACCAGGTCGTCCTCGTTCTCGCCGGTGATCTGGACACCGCAGGGGCAGTTCAGGTTGCGCTTCACGATGGGTCCTTCCGTCGGTTCGGCCCGGACGGCGTCCCACCCGCCACGTGCCCGAGGAAGTCGAGCAGGCGGCCGGTGAACACGTCGTTGTCGTCGCCGGCCACCATATGACCGGTCCCGGGTACTTCGGCGTACCAGGCGTCGGGCACCAGGTCCAGCAGCTCGCGAGCACCGGCCCGGCTGACGACGTCCGACCCGGTCCCGCGGACCAGCATGGTGGGCACGGCCAGATCCGCGGCCGCGGCGCGGGCCCGACGGGCGTTCTCGGCCATCGCCGACGGCGCCGTCTGCGGCTCGTCCACCAGCCGCGGGTCCCAGTGCCAGAACCAGCGCCCGGCCCGCCGGCGCAGGTTGCGCCGCAGCCCGCCGGGATCGCGCGGGCGCGGGCGGTGCGGGTTGTAGGCCGCGACAGCGTCGGCCACCTCGTCGAGCGAGGCGAAACCGTCCCGCCCGGCCCGCATGAACGAGGTGACGGCCGCGGTTCCCGCCCGTTCCGTGGTCGGTGCGACGTCCACCAGCACCAGGCCGCTGGCGATCTCGGGGTCCTCGGCGAGCACCAGAAGCGAGGTCATCCCGCCCAGCGACGCCCCGACCAGGACGGGGGGATCGTCGAGGACGTCGAGGACCGCACGGAGGTCGGCGACCAGCGCGTCCAGGGAGTAGTCGCCCCGCGGGGACCACTCGCTCTCGCCGTGCCCGCGGGTGTCCGGGCAGAGAACGGTCCAGCCCGCGCCGGCCAGGCGTCGTCCGGTGTGTCGCCAGGAGTGCCGGGTCTGCCCGCCGCCGTGCAACAGCACCACGGTGCCGGTCGGGTCCTGCCCGGCCGGCTCCCACAGGTCCGCGGCGAGCCGGACCCCCGACCCGTCGAGTGTGAGTACCCGGTTCCGGGGTTGGTCCCGGACGGCCGGCGCGTCGGGTGCGTTCATGACGTTCCTCCGGATCGGTGACGCTCGTGATCGGGCGCCCGGATGGGGAGCCACCGCGCGGATCAACAAACCATATGGCATTAGATTGGCGGCCGGATCAGGCCGGATCAGGTCGGAGCCGGGTCGCGCGGTGACCAGGTGCCGTATGTAATAGTGAGACAGATGACGTTTATTGTCACATTACAGGTGATCGCTGCGCGGCCGATCGGACGCGACGCAGCGCCACCACACACTGGAGGGGACGGTCCGTGACGAACGACCTCGCATCCGAACTCGACCGCAGCACGTTCTTCGTGGACGGGCAGTGGCTGACGCCCGTGGGAACGGAGCGGGCCGACATCGTGGAGGCGGCGACGGAGAAGCCGCTCGGCAGCGCCTCGCTGGCCGGTACCGCCGACATCGACGCCGCGGTGGCCTCCGCCGGTGCGGCCCTGCACGGACCGTGGGGCCACACCACGGGAGCCGAGCGTGCCGCGACCATGCGTCGCCTGGGGGGCGCGCTGAAGGCACGGGCCAAGGACACGGCGGCGCTGGTCAGCCGCGAGAACGGGATGCCGCGGGCGCTCTCGCTCGGCGCGAACGGCTTCAGCCCGGCGCTGATGCTCGACTTCTACGCCGGCCTCGCCGAGCAGCTCGACGCCGAGGACGAGCGGTCCGGGATGCTGGCCCGGGTGCGGGTCCGGCGGGGTCCGGTCGGTGTCGTCGCCGCCGTCACGCCGTGGAACTACCCCCAGGCGCTGGCCGCCATGAAGATCGCCCCCGCACTCGCGGCCGGCTGCACGGTGGTGCTCAAGCCGGCCCTCGAGACCGCGCTGGACGCCTACGTGTGGGCCGACGCCGCGCTCGAGGCGGGGCTCCCGCCGGGCGTGCTGAACATCGTCCCCGGCGGCCGGGAAGCGGGTGCGCACCTGGTCGCCCACCCCGGCGTGGACAAGGTCGCCTTCACCGGGGCCACCGCGGCCGGCCGCGCCATCGGGGAGGTCTGCGGGCGGCTGCTGCGCCCGGTCACCCTGGAGCTCGGTGGGAAGTCCGCGGCGCTGCTGGCCGAGGACGCCGATCTCGGCGCCTTCCTCGCCGCTCTGCCCGAGGTGTCGCTGGCCAACAACGGCCAGACCTGCCACGCCTGCACCCGGATCCTCGCGCCCCGGTCGCGCTACACCGAGGTCGTCGACGCCGTCACCGACACGGTGCGCTCGCTGCGGATCGGCGACCCGCTGGAGAAGGAGACCCGGATCGGCCCGCTGGTCAGCGCGGCCCAGCGGGATCGGGTCCTGGCCCACGTCGAGGCCGGCCGCGCCGCCGGCGCACGCGTGACGACGGGCGGCGCCGTCCCCGCCGACCCGGCGCAGGGTTGGTTCGTCGAACCCACCGTGTTCGCCGATGTCGACAACGACGCCGCGATCGCCCGCGAGGAGATCTTCGGGCCGGTGCTCTGCGTGCTCCCCTACGACGACGAGAACGACGCGGTACGGATCGCGAACGACTCCGAGTACGGACTGGGCGGCACCGTGTGGACCACGGATCCGGAGCGCGGGCAGGCACTCGCCGACCGGATCCTGTCCGGCACCGTCGGGATCAACCACTACGCGCTCGACGTCCTCGGGCCGTTCGGCGGCGTGAAGGCCAGCGGTCTCGGCCGCGAGCTGGGTCCGGAGGGCCTGGCTCCCTATGTCGAGCTCAAGTCCGTCTACCTCGCACCGGAGAAGCGGTGAACGCCGGCGAGGCGGAGCCCGCCGCCCGCTACGAGCGCCGCGGCCACATCGGTGTCCTCACCCTCAACCGGCCGGACGCCATGAACGCGGTGAACGCCGAGCTCTCGACGGCGGCGGGCGAGGCGTTGCGCCGTGCCGGTGCCGACGACGAGGTCCGGGCAGTGGTGATCACCGGCGCCGGACGGGCGTTCTGTGCCGGGGCCGATCTGAAGGAACTGGCCCGCGGGAACCGGATCGACGACCGGGACCATCCGGAGCACGGGTTCGCCGGCATCGTCCGGCAGTGGATCGACACCCCGACGATCGCCGCGGTCAACGGCTACGCGCTGGGCGGCGGCACCGAGATCGTGCTGGCGTGCGACATCGCGGTGATCGACGAGACCGCGTCGCTGGGCCTCCCGGAGGTCACCCGGGGGCTCTTCGCGGCCGCCGGCGGCGTGATCCGGCTGGCCCGGCAGGTCCCGCAGAAGGTCGCGCTGGAGGCGGTCCTGACCGGCGAGCCGATCACGGCGGCCCGGGCGTACGAGCTGGGCCTGGTCAACCGGGTGGCGCCGCGGGGCACGGCCGTGGACGTCGCGCTCGGGATCGCCGGCACCGTCGCCGCCAACGCCCCGCTCTCGGTGCAGCAGAGCAAGCGGGTCGTGCACCGGTCCCGGGACGCCGGGTCGGACTGGGACGACGAGGCCTGGCAGGTCAGCACGGACGCGGGCCGGGTCGTGTTCACCAGCAGGGACGCCCGGGAGGGCCCCCGGGCCTTCGCCGAGAAGCGCGCGCCGCAGTGGGAGGGCCGGTAGATGGCGGGTGCCGCAATCGCCGGTCTCGGGATGACCGAGATGGGCAAGGTGTACGGCCGCTCGTCGACGTCGCTGGCCGCGGAGGCGGTCCGCTCCGCCGTCACCGACGCCGGGCTCGCGCTCACCGACCTGGACGGGTTGCTGGTGAGCGCCGGGATCAAACAGGACGTCGGGATCGGGCTGGCCGCCGTGCTGGGCCTGTCGGACCTGTCCGTGCTGAACCAGGTCAACGCGTTCGGGGCCACCGCCGGGGTGATGGTGGCGCAGGCCGCGCAGGCCGTCGCGAGCGGCGCGGCCACGACGGTGGCATGCGTGTTCGCCGACAGCCCGCTGCGCCCGAAGGAGTCCGCGGGCGCGTCCTACGGGGGCACGGGACGGAGCGGTCCGGGGAGAACCGCACGCGGTCTCGCCGGGTGGTCGCTGGCGTCCGGGGCGACCAACCCGAACATCCTCTACGCGATGTGCGCCCGGCGGCACATCGAGCGGTACGGGACGACCTCCGAGCAGCTCGGCGAGATCGCCGTCGCGCAGCGCGCGTGGGCGGCCCACAACCCGCTGGCCCAGATGCGGGAACCGATGACGATCGAGGACCACCGGGCGTCCCGCTGGATCGCCGAACCGCTGCACCTGCTGGACTGTTGCCTGGTCAGCAACGGTGCGGTGGCCGTGGTGGTCACCTCGGCCGGGCGCGCGGAGGCGCTGGCCCGGCCCGCGGTGCACCTCTGGGGACATGGGCAGGCGCACGCCCCGCGGCGGATGCAGGCCGGGTCGGACTGGGGACTGGTGACCCCGGCCGCCCGATCCGGCCCGCAGGCGATGCGGATGGCCGGGATCGGCGTCGACGACGTCGACGTCGCCGAGATCTACGACTGCTACACCTACACCGTGCTCGTCACGCTGGAGGACTACGGGTTCTGCGGCAAGGGCGACGGCGGCGCGTTCGTCTCCGACGGGCGGCTGGCCCCAGGCGGCGAGCTCGCCTGCAACACCGGCGGCGGGCAGCTGTCGTCGTACTACATGTGGGGGTTCACTCCGTTGTCCGAGGCGGTGATCCAGGCCCGCGGGGCGGGCGGCGAGCGGCAGGCTCCGCGCAACGACGTCGTGCTGGTCAGTGGCAACGGCGGGATCCTCGAGCACCACTCGACGCTCGTGCTGAGCCCGCACGAGAGGGGCGGATCGTGAGCGGCTTCCCGACGGTCGAACGGAACGGGGAGAGTGTGGCCTTCTTCGACGCCGCCGCCCGGGGGGAACTGCTGATGCAGCGCGGGCCCTCCGGCGCCGTGCTGCCCCCGGAGGCGAGGACCGATCCGGAGACCGGCTCCGCGGACCTCGAACCGGTCGTGGTCTCCGGGCGGGGGCACCTGGTCACCTGGTCCGTGGTGCACCGGGCGCCGGTGCCGGCGCTCGCGGACGCGGTGCCCTACGTCAGCGCCGTCGTCGAGCTCGCGGAGGGACCGTGGCTGATCGTCCGGTTGCTCGGCGATCCGGCGTCGTTGCACGCGGGTGATCCGGTTCGGGTCCGCTTCGAGACCTCCGGTGGGTCCGGGGACGGTGGCGAGACACTCCCGGTGTTCGAACCGGTGGCCCCAGGTCGAGGCGGTAGCATCGCCGCACAACGTGAGGAGTGAGGCGTGGCACGGGGGCGTGGGCCGTTTGCGGGCGGCCCGGAGCAGGCGCGGCAGCAGCTGGTCGCCGCGGCCGAGGAGTGTTTTCTCGACTACGGCGTGCGCCGTACGACGATGGACGACGTCGCCCGGCGGGCCGGCGTGTCCCGACCGACCGTCTACCGCTACTTCGCCGACCGGGATGCGTTGATCGTCGAGGTCGTGACACGGCGGGCCCGGGTCTTCGGAGGGCGGGCCCGGGACTACGTCGTCGGCCGCCCCGACTTCGCATCCAAGATCGTCGACGGGCTGGTGTTCATGATCCGCGGCGGGCGCAAGGACCCCATCCTGCGAGTGCTGCTGGCGCCCGACAACCTCAAGACCACGAGTGGCATCCTCACCGCCGGAAACGTCGCTCAGCGCCTGACCTTCGAACTCTGGGAGCCGGTACTGCTCGCCGCGCAGGAAGCCGGGGAGATGCGCCCGGAGGTGGATCCGCACGACCTCTGCGAGCTGATGGCGGACCTGGAGCTGGTGATGATCAGCCGGGGGGACCTCGTCGACCCGGACGGCCCAGGCGTGGAGAAGATGATCGGGGACTTCCTGCTCCCCGCGCTCGCCGCGTGACCCGGGGCGGACCGTTGCGGCGGTTCGTTCTCCTCAGCCCGCTACTGGCAAGGTCGCCCGCTCGTGGGGCGCCGTCCGGTGCAGCGTGGGGATGACGAAGTTCTGGATCACGGCACGGTTGCTCGCGTCGGTGGTCCCGGGGCGGTTCAGCCGGTTCAGCAGCACGAGCTCCATGTAGGTGAGCCAGGTGCAGAAGGCGTCGACGTCGAGGTCGGCCCGCACCTCGCCGGTGTCCTGCGCCTCGCGCAGGATCGGTGCCCACAGCTCGGTGGTGAGGGTGACGGCCAGCCGCGACGCGTCGGGCTGGCCCTGCATCCCGTCCATGAACTCGAGACTGACCAGCTGCTGCACCATCTCGTCCCGGTTTCCGGCGTCCACCAGGAACTGCAGACCGTCGACGACCTTCGCGTCGATCGGGCCGCGGGTGTCGATTAACCGGCGGGCCCGGTCGAGCAGGTCCCGGGCTCGGGCGAGCAGCACGCCGAGAACGAGGTCGTCCCGGTTGGCGTAGTGCCGGTAGACGGTCGGGCGGGAGACACCCGCCTCGCGGGCGATGTCGTCCATCGTCGTCTTGGCGATGCCCAGACGCAGATAGCACGACTCGGCGGCGAGCAGGATCGCCGTCGCCGGGTCCGAGACCCGGGCCCGGCCGCCCCGGCGCCGGGCGCCGTCAGAACTCTTCGCCATGACGTCCTTTCCACCGTGTACTACCCCGAACCTACCCCGGGAAGGCGCCCGGACGTTCGGTCCTGCTCCGTCGACCACCCCTGGCGAACGGGCGTCCGAGCAGGCGTCCTCTGACAGAACAACAGAAGCAGTTACTTGTACCACCGTTCGTCCTCGGCGTGTCACGGCGCTCCGAGGGAAGGTGGGTGGCCGCCGTCTCACTGAGGGCCCGGGCCAGTGCGGACCGCGGATTCGGGAGAGGTCGATCGGACAGCGTGGGTGGCCGGCTGCCGTAATCTAGATACATTAGCTATGATTTGTATCAGTCGCGGTGTTGCGGCATCGACCGAAGGGACGTACTGCGTGGGCGAGACGAGCATCGGGCACGACGTCCTCCCGCTGGCGGGGCTACGGGTGATCGACCTGGCGGAGGGCCCGGCCGAGAGCTGTGGCCGCTACCTGGCCGACCTGGGCGCCGATGTCGTCCGGGTGGAGCCCCCGGGTGGCTCGACCGGCCGGGCGGACGCGATCGGCTTCGCCCTGCGCAATGTGAACAAGCGGGGCCTGGTCCTCGATCCCGACTCCGCGGCCGGAGCCGGGGACCTCCTCCGGCTGGCCGGCGAGGCGGACGTCCTGATCGAGTCGTTCACCCACGGCTCCGCCGCCGAGCGGGGGGCAACCCCGGAACGGTTGCATGCCGCCAACCCGGCCCTGGTCGTCGTGTCGATCACCGACTTCGGGCGCACCGGTCCGTATCGGGATCGGGTGGCCGGCGAGGACGTGCTCGCGGCGGCCGGTGGAGTGCTGTGCCGCTCCGGGCCGCCGGGCGGGACACCGCTGCTGCCGCCCGCCGGCGTCGTGACGCAGGTAGTCGGGGTGCACGCCGCGTGGGCGGCGCTGGTCGCCTACGTCAAGCGACTGCGCACCGGCGTGGGCGAGCACGTCGACGTGTCCGCGCTGGAGGCGGTCGTGCACGGCGTCGACCCCGCGTTCGGGGCGCAGGGAACCGCCGCCGCCGGCCGGGCCGAGTCCTTCCCGCGGAACCGCCCGGACGGGGCGAACTTCTACCCGGTGTTCCGCTGCGCGGACGGGCACGTCCGGATCTGCCTGCTGGCCCGCCGGCAGTGGCGCGCGATGTTCGCCTGGCTCGGTGAGCCCGCCGAGTTCGCCGATCCGCGGTTCGACGCGATCCCGGCCCGGTCCGCGGCCGCCGACCGGTTGCACCCGTTGATCTCGGAGCTGTTCGCCGGGGCGACGTGCGACGAGCTGATCGCCGAGGGGACCACCCGGGGGGTCCCGATCGCCGGGATGCTGACCCTCGACGACGTGCTCGACGTCGACCACTTCCGCACGACCGGCTCGCTGGTCGACGTCGAGATCGCACGCGACCTGTGGGCGCGTGTGCCGTCCGGCTACGTGACCGTCGACGGTCACCGGGCCGGGGTGCGTACCCGGGCGCCCGAGCTCGGTGAGCACCGTCCCGGATTCGGTGCCGCCCCCGCACGGGACCTGGGACTACCGGGCCTGTCGAACGGAGCCGGCCCGCTGTCCGGGCTGCGCGTGCTGGACCTCGGGGTGATCGTGTTCGGCGCCGAGCTCGGCCGGCTGTTCGCCGACCAGGGCGCCGATGTGATCAAGGTCGAGAACAGCGCGTTCCCGGACGGCCTGCGCCAGACCCGTACGGGCGGCGGGATGAACCCCTCGTTCGCCTGGGGACACCGCAACAAGCGTGGCCTGGGCCTGGACCTGCGCAGCGCCGAGGGTGCCCGGCTGTTCCGCGACCTGGTCCTCGACGCCGACGTCGTGCTCGCCAACTTCAAGCCCGGAACCCTGGAGTCGCTCGGCTTCTCGTTCGACGAGCTCGCCGCGATCAACCCCCGGATCGTCGTCTCGGACAGCAGCGCCTTCGGCACACGCGGGCCGTGGCGCCGGCGGATGGGGTACGGGCCGCTGGTGCGGGCGTCCTGCGGGCTGTCCGCCCTGTGGCGGGACCCGGACACCGACGCCTCCGACCCGGCCGCCTTCAGCGACGGATCGACCGTCTACCCCGACCATGTGGCGGGGCACGCGGCCGCCGTCGCGGTGCTCTCCGCCGTGATCGGGCGGGCCCGGACCGGGCGGGGCAGTGCCGTCGACACGGCCCAGGCCGACACCGCGCTGGTCGCACTCGGACCAGCGCTGGCCCGTGCCTCGCTGCGGCCGGGTACGGAGCCGGTGGAGGTCGATGCCCGCGGCGACGCGGTCCCGGCGGGCGTCTTCCCGTGTGCCGGTGATGACGAGTGGTGTGTCATCACCGTCCGTGACGACGTCGAGTGGGAACGCCTGGTGGCGGCCACCGGTCTGGCCGACGATCCCGGTCTGCGGTCGATCGGTGGCAGGCTGACCCGGCGGGCGGAGGTCGAGAAGTCGCTCGCGGCCTGGACCGCCGTCCGCGCTCCGGACGAGGTCACCGCGGTCCTGCAGGAGGTGGCCGTCCCCGCCTCCGGGATGACCCGGCTACCGGAGCTCCTGGCGGATCCGCAGCTCGTGGCCCGCGACGCGTTCCACACCCTGGAGCACGAGCAGCTCTCGGTGCCGGTGCCCACCGGGGCCCGCATCGCGCGCTTCTCCACGATCCTCGACGCGGGTCTCCGGCCGGCGCCGATGCCCGGTCAGCACACCCGGGAGATCGGTACGTCCCTGCTCGGCCTGAAGGACACCGAGGTCGACGACCTGCTCACGGCCGGGGTCCTGCAGGCCGCCGACGAACCACCGGCCGGGTCCGGCTGACACGACACCCGATCCGGGGTCGACGGGTGTCATCCGATTAGCTACGTTACTGCGAGACATTTATCGTCGTTTGTCATGTTGCGTGTCACAGGCGACCGAACAGGAGCGACCCATGACCACCACACAGGCCGAGATCAGGCCGGAACTCGTCGTCGACTTCGACATCTACGACCCGGCCGTGACCATGCCGGTCGACCGGATGCAGGAGAAGGCCGCTGCGCTGGCCGAGATCGGCCCGATCGTCTGGTCGACCTCGCACGGCGGCCACTGGCTGGTCACCGCGTACGAGCAGGTCCACGAGATCCTCCGCGATCCCGAGGGCTTCTCGAGCCACCCCAACAACCTGGTCGACGCCGGGCAGGGCAAGTTCCTCCCGATCGAGCTCGACCCGCCGGAGCACACGTCCTACCGGCAGGCCCTGCAGCCGCTGTTCAGTCCGACCCGGATGCGGGCGCTCGAGCCGCGGATCCGGGAGATCGTCACCGAGCTGATCGGCTCGTTCCAGCACACGGGCAGGATCGAGTTCGTCGAGCAGTTCGCCCACGAGCTGCCGACCCAGGTGTTCCTCGCCCTGATGGGCTGGCCGCTGGCCGACGCCGCGCTGTTCACCGAAGCGACCGAGATCGCCCTGAACGGACGGCCCGGCGACACCCAGGAACAGGCCGCCCAGTCGCGCACACAGGCTGCCTACGAGATGTTCGGCTACTTCATGAAGGTCATCGCCGAGCGCCGTGCGGCCATGGCCGCGGGGGAGGCCGCCGCGGAGGACGTCACGAACGCGATCATCAACACCGAGATCACCGACTCGGCGGGTGTGCAGCGCGCGATGACCGACGACGAGCTCGCCCGGATGTTCTTCCTGCTGCTCATCGCCGGTCTGCACACCACGCAGGGCTCGCTGGGGTGGATGATGCTGCACCTGTCGCAGAACACCGCCGAGCGGGACAAGCTGATCGAGGACCCGGCGGCCGTACCGGCCGCGGTCGAGGAGATCCTGCGCTTCGAGGCCGCGATCGCGATGGGCCGCCGCGCGACCCGCGACGTGACCGTTGGGGAGGTCACGGTGAAGGAGGGCGACCAGCTGCTCCTGCTGCTGTGCGCCGCGAACCGTGACGAGGCCGAGTTCGAGGAGCCGGGCGCCCTGGACGTCGAGCGCACCCCGAACCGCCACCTCAGCTTCGGCTCCGGGCCGCACCGCTGCATCGGCTCGCACCTCGCCCGGCTGATGCTGAAGATCGCTGCGGAGGAGATCCACCAGCGGATCCCGGACTACCGGCTCGACCCCGAGGACCCGCCGGTCGTGCTGCCGAGCCAGGTGCGCGGGTTCAACCGGATGACGCTGCTGTTCACGCCGGTCACCACGACCTGACGCCGCCGGGCGGCGAGGAACACCAGGAGGACGAGATGGACACCCACCTCACGGTCGACCGTGGCGCGTGCGCCGGGCACGGACTGTGCTACGGCGCGGCACCCGAGCTCGTCGACTGCGACGAGCAGGGCGACCCGATCATCGTCGCCGATCCGGTCCCCGAGGAACGGATCGGAGCGGCCCGGCACGTCGTCGACGTCTGCCCGGAACGCGCGCTCGCCCTGCAGGAGTCGCAGCCGGCGTGACCGGTCGTTCCGACGAGGGGCGCCGAAGGGAGGGGGATCGAGGTGGGCACGTCCGAGTCCGGATCCGTGCAGGACATCGAGATGCAGGTCGTCGAGCGGGAGGCGCTCACGGACGACGTCGTCCGGCTCACGCTCCGGGTCGCCGGCACCGGGTCACTACCGGAGTGGGAGCCGGGCGCGCACCTCGATCTGCACCTCGACGCCGACCTGGTGCGTCAGTACTCCCTCTGCGGCGATCCGGCGGACCGCGAGGCCTACCAGGTCGCGGTGCTGCGGGAGCCGTCCGGACGTGGCGGCTCCGCGCACGTGCACGACGTCCTGGAGGTCGGCTCCGCGATACGCGTGCGCGGGCCGCGGAACAACTTCGACCTCCTCGGCGCCCAGCGCTACCTGTTCCTCGCCGGCGGGATCGGCATCACTCCCGTCCTCCCGATGGTCGCCGCGGCGGAGAAGGCCGGTGCGGACTGGCGCCTGGTGTACGGCGGACGGTCACGGGCGTCGATGGCCTTCGTCGACGAGCTGGTCGAGCGGTACGGCGATCGGGTCACGGCCGTCCCGCAGGACGAGGACGGCCTGCTGGACCTGGACGCCCTGCTGAGCGAACCGCAGGACGACGTGCTGGTCTACTGCTGCGGGCCGGAACCGCTGCTCGCGGCCGTGGAACAGCGATGTGCCGGGTGGCCGAAGGGCGCGCTGCACCTTGAGCGGTTCGCACCGAAGGAGCTCGCCGAGCCGGCTGCGGGCGGCTCGTTCGAGGTCGAGTTCGCGCGCTCGGGTGTCACGGTCACGGTTCCGGCCGGCGTCAGCATCGTGGACGCGGCGGCGGAGGCGGGCGTCGACATCGAGACGTCCTGCCGTGAGGGCACCTGCGGCACCTGCGAGTCGGAGGTGCGCGCAGGCGTCCCGGAGCACCGGGACTCGCTGCTGACCCCCGACGAGCAGGAGGCGAACGACGTGATGTTCCCGTGCGTCTCGCGCGCGCTGTCGGAGAAGCTCGTCATCGAACGCTGAGCGGGCCCCCCGGGGCGCGGTCCGACGCGTCGCGTCCTTAACCTTAAGCCTGTAGGATAAATAGTTCAGTTCCCGATCCGCGCACACCAGTACGCGGGGCCAGGAGGCGGCAATGTCGATCGACGAGAATGCGGCGAGCGCCCGGCAGACGGACGTTCTCGCCCCCCGTAACGACCGGATCCGGCGAGCCCTCGACCACATCCGCAACGACAGCACCGACGAGTTCGACGGCATCGCCTCGTTCACCGCCGACGAGTTCATCGACCCGGAGATCGCCCGGCGGGAGCGCGACGCGGTGTTCGGCCGGGTCCCCTCGATCGTCTGCCACGGCAGCGAGCTACCCGAACCGAACGACTTCATCACGCTGCAGATGCCGCGCAACAAGGTGATCATCGTGCGGCAGAAGGACCGCTCGGTGAAGGCGTTCGTGAACCTGTGCCGGCACCGCGGCGCGCTGCTGGAGGAGCAGGACAAGGGCCGGTGCCGGCTGTTCTCGTGTGGCTACCACCGGTGGTCCTACGACACCAACGGCGAGCTGCGCGCGATCACCCGGGACAACACGTTCGGCGAGATCGACCGTTCGCGGTACGGCCTGATCGAGCTGCCCGTCGAGGAGCGGCACGGGTTCGTGTGGATGATCGACGAGGCGGACGCCGAGATCGACGTCGCGGCCTGGCTCGGCCCCGACATGGACGGCATCCTCGCCGGCTACGAGATGGACAAGCTGGTGTCGGCCCAGGCCGAGGGCTTCGACGAGCCGGTCAACTGGAAGATCATGCAGGACGCGTTCCTGGACGGCTACCACATCCAGTACGCGCACCCGAACACCGCGGCCAAGCACATCCACACCAACGTGATGGCGGTCGAGGACTTCGGCCGGCACGCCCGGTTCATCGCGCCGCGCAAGACGATCGACAAGTACCTGGAGGAGCCGCCCGCTCCCGAGGACGACCTGTCGCCCTACGTCACCGAGACGCACTTCCTGCTGCCCAACAGCACGCTGCTGCGGCAACCGGACCACTTCGAGCTGCTCACCTTCCGGCCGCACCCGACCGACCCGGCCCGCTGCCGGATGGAGATGCGCCTGGTGGCCCCGCGGGTCGAGGACTCGGGGATGGACGAGGAGCGTTGGACCCGGCTCTGGGAGAAGAACTGGACGATCCTCCTCGCGGTGCTGCACCAGGAGGACTTCCCGCTGCTGCGCAGCTCGCAGACCGGGATGGCCAGCGCGAACGCCGGCGGGATGCTTCTGGGCCGCAACGAAGTGATCAACCAGATCTTCCACCGCGAGCTCCGGAAGCTGGTCTCGTGATCGATTTCGACTGGTACCGGCCGGACGGCCCCGGGTTCGCCCCCGACGTCGAGACGGAGCTGCGGGAGATGCTCGCCGAGGCGTCGGAGGCCGACGTCGAGGCGGGCTTCCCCCGGCTCTCGCTCGACGACCCCACCGAGCCGGGGACCTCGCAGCTGCTCCTCTGGCTGCTGCCGGACGACCGCTCCGGCCGCAACGTGCCGCTCGTGCCGAGCCTGGCCGGCTACCTGCGGGTGGAACCGCTCCGCGGTGTGGATGCCGGTACCGGCGAGGTGTCCTACGTGGTGCGGCCCGTGTACCGGTCGCGGGGCATCACCACGCTGCTGCTCGAGAAGATCGGGCTGGAGCTGGGTACCGACGACGGCTGGCAGGGGACCGGGGTGTCCGGGCTGCGGGTCTGGGCCCGTGCCAACCACCCGGCGGCGCTCCGCATGTCCCTGCGGTTCCGCCGGTACGGGATCCGGACGGCCCTGCGGCAATGGCAGATGCTCGCGCCGGTGCGTCCGGACCGCGAGATCGACCCGGGCGCGGAGCCCGGTGGTCCGGAGATCCACCCGGCCGTCACCGCCGAACGGTCTGCGGCCGCCGAGCTGTGGGCCGCGAGCGGGCGGCGGCACCACCCGCCGGAGCAGTCGTCGGTGCTGCTCGCCGGCCCTGCCGGCGCGCCGGAGGGTGCGGTGTGGATCGATCCGGAATCCGGAGAGCCCACCGAGTACGGCACGGCCGGGCGGATCCTGGCGGTCGCGACGCGGGAGTCGCGCGCGGCCCGAGAGTCCGACCCGCTGGTGCGGGCCCTTCTGGCGGCGGGGCTGGAGCAGCTGCGGGACGCGGGGCTGCGGGTCGGTGCGATCACCATCGACTCGGAGCGCCGGTCGCTGGTGCACGAGGCGCGCACGCTGGGCTTCATCCACGACCAGACCGACGTGCAGTACACGGTGCACAACCGGACCACCGAGCCGTTGCCGGCGATCCGATGAACGTGGACAGGAGCAGTCGATGACGCAGGCGCGGTTCCCGGGGGTACCGGCGGAACTGGTCGATGTGGTGGAGCGGCACGGGCAGGCGGTCGCCGCCGGGGACACCCGGATGGTGCTGGCAGACTTCCGCCCGGACCGGGTCGGCCAGCTGGCCGCCTCGGCGCGGCCGCCGGACCGGATGGACGCGGCCGAGCTGCTGTCCCTGGACCCCGGCCCGGGGGACCGCCACACCGCGCACATCCGGTACCGCGGTGCGGGCGGCGACGAGGCGGTCTTTCGGTCACGATGGATCGAGATCGACGGCACCTGGCACGTCACCGAGGTCCGCAACGTGCCGGACACCCCGCCCCGCACGCCGTTCGAGCACCCCAGCGACGACGGGTCGGACGCGCCGCACTGGGAGGGCCTGGCCCGGCGGGAGCTGCGGATCCAGCACTGCCCCCGGTGCGACATGTGGATCTGGTCGCCCCGGCCGATCTGCCCGTCGTGCCACCACGACCAGCTGGAGTGGCCGGTCATCGACCCGGTGGGCACGGTGTACTCCTGGACCCGTACCTGGCAGCCGTTCCACCCCTCGACGGCCGGGCACCTGCCCTACGTCGTGGTGACCGTGGAGCTGCCGGCCGCGGGCAACCGCCGCGTGCTGGGCGTGCTGTGCGACGGCGACGGCGCGGACGTGCGGATCGGGATGCCGGTGAAGGCGGAGTTCGACGACCCGGACGACCCGGCGGGATACCCACTGCTGCGCTGGCGTCTGTCGTGACGTCCGTCCTGAGGAACGGAGCGAGATGAGCACACCCGACCGGTCCTTCCGGGGCGCGACCGCCGTCGTCGGGGCGGCGAACACCCCGTTCCTGAAGCGGGGGACAGCGACATCGACGTCGCTGGAACTGACCCTGCGTGCGATCCTGGACGCGGCGGCCGACGCGGGGATCGACGCCCACGACATCGACGGCTTCGTCTCCTACGCGAACGACGACAACGAGGGCCTCGCCGTCGGCGCGGCGCTCGGCGTGAAGGAGATCCGCTGGTCCAGCATGGTCTGGGGTGGCGGTGGCGGCGGCGTCGCGGCGGCCGTGAACGCGGCGGCGGCCGCGGTGGCATCCGGCCAGGCGGAGACGGTCTGCGTCTACCGCGGTATCTCCGAGGCCGATTCCGGCCGGCAGAGCTACATCAGGGGCCACATCGGTCCGCTCTACTCCGCGCACGGGATGTTCGCGCCGGCGCAGGTCTGTGCGCTGCGCACCCAGCGGATGATCGAGGTGGACGGCGTGCCCCGCGAGGCGCTCTCCGCGCTCGTCGCCGCGGTGTATCACCACGCGCAGAACAACCCCGATGCCGTCGCGTACGGCCGGCCGCTGGACCCCGCCGTGTACGAGGACTCCCGGATCATCTCCGAGCCGCTGCGGCTCTACGACTGCTCCCGGGAGAACGACGCCGCGGGAGCGGTCATCGTCACCAGCGCGGCGAGGGCGCGGGACCTGCGCCAGAAGCCGGCCTACGTCCTCTCCGGGGTGCAGGGCTCGGGTCCCGGCTGGACCGAGTCGGCGGAGAACGAGATCCCGTACTCGAGCGCGGGCTTCCACCCGGCTCTGGTCGCCCGCCTGTGGGAGGGCGCCGGCCTCGAGCCCGGTGAGGTGGACGTGGTGCAGGTCTACGAGAACTTCTCCGGCCCCGCCGTGGCGTCGCTGATCGACGTCGGTCTGGTGCCGCAGGGTCCGGACGCCGGCCGCGTGATGCGGTTCGAGAACCTGGTGGCACCGGACGGCCGGCTGCCGCTCAACACCGCGGGCGGAAACATCGCCGAGGGTTTCGTGCACGGCTTCGGGCTGATCGTCGAGGCCGTCCGGCAGATCCGCGGGACCTCGCCGAACCCGGTTCCCGGGGCTGCGGTCTCGCTGCTGCTCGGCGGGCCGATGGCGCCGCTGGTCAGCGCGACCGTGTTCGGCTCGGACGCCGTGCTCTGACCGCGGTCGGCCCGGGGTCGCTCAGGACGCCGCGGGCGGTTCCAGGTCGGCGACCGTCATCCCGGTGACCGACCGCGGTGGCGGGGCGTCCGCCGGGATGTAGGGCGCGGCGCCGCGCAGGAAGCTGCGGATCGTCTCGGCGAAGATCTCCTCGGCGGACTTCCGGTTCAGTGCGACGGCGGTGGCAAGGGTCGGTTCGGTCTCGGCGTCGGCGGTGCCGAAGAGCCTCCCGTCCTCGGACGGGTCCTTCGCCGCCTCCGAGATCGCGGCGCCGAGGGTGAGCTTGTCCAGACCGTCGAGTAGCAGGACGCACTGGTCGGCCGGGATGCCGATCTCGGTCAGGGACAACGCGCTCTGCTCGTAGGTCCGGATCAGAACGTCGCGGGGCATGAACCGCAGCAGCACGGGCGCGGCGTTGCGGTGCCGCAGTACCGCATGCCGGAAGTTCAGGCTCAGCGTCACGAACCACTCGATCCAGTTCGGGGTCGTGCCGGCGTCCGGCATCCGGGTCTCGACGACGATGGCACGGGCCACCCCGCGCAGGATCTCGGCCTTGTCCGCGAAGTGGTGGTAGAGCGACGGTGCCCGCACGTTGAGCTCGCGGGCCAGCCGGGGCAGGCTGCAGGCCTCGAGGCCCTCGGCGTCGATGATCCGCAGCGCGGTCTCGATCACCGAGTCGTGTCTGATCAGCGGGCTGACCGGGCGTGGCATGGATCCATTATCGCTGTTCCGGCGGAGCCGTGGGGAGCGCACCAGCACCCCTGAGCTTGCGCACGAACGGAGCTCTCGCACAGCCCCGCCGCACGAACGACGCTCTCGTGCAACCGCTCTCGGGGCTCCCCGGGGCATTCCCGAGGCAGGCCGGGTGTGCGAGCGGAGCTTTCGTGCAGGCTGGGTGTACGAACGGGGCTCTCGCGCAACGGCTCAGCTCCGGGGATCTAGTGGTAATCCCAGCTGGTGATCTTCCCGGGTATCAGGCGCATCCGGCGTTCAGCTCCTACCGGCGAACGCCCGGCGCAGGAAGGCCCCGATGCGATCGATCGAGCTGATCGCTTCCGGGATGAGCGGCGCGAAGGCCTGGAACACGTGCGGCTGCTCGTCCCACACCTCCAGAACGCACGATGCGCCCGCGGCGGCCAGCTCGTGGGCGAGCCGCTCGGCGTCGTCGCGCACGACCTCGGACGACCTCGGACGACCCGACGGTCAGCAGCGTCGGGGGGAGGCCGGAGAGGTCCGCCCGCACCGGTGAGTACCGGTCCGGATCGGCACCGGCGAGCACCGTCTCGGTCAGCAACTCCAACGCCGCCGCCGAACCGGCGGGATCGTCACGGGGATCGAGCGCCCTGCGGCTCGCGGCCCGCATGTCGTAGACGCCGGACATCCCCACGACGGCGGCCCTTCGTCATCGGCCCGGCGAGCACCGCGGTCAGCGCGCCGGGGAGCCGGGCGAGCACCGGCGACAAGAGACCGATCACGTCCACGGCCGGTTCTTTGCGCACCGACGAGACGCTCGCCCGGAGCGCCCCGATCCGGCGCACGGGGTCCGGTTCCGCCATCGGGCCGGCGAAGCGGGCGGAGGCGATCCGGCTGCCGCCCTCCGGGTCGTCCGGCCGGCGCAGCGAGATCGGCATCGCGGTGGGGATCGCGTCCGGGACGGGCGCGCCCATCCGCCCGTGGAACAGCCGGTAGCCCCCGAGCAGCGCGGCCAGGAACGCATCGTTGACGCTGCCGCCGGCGCTGGAGGCGGCCGCCCGCAGCCGATCGAACGGCACGTCGATCGCGGCCAGTACGAGCTCAGCCGGCCGACCCCGACCGGCACCCGGGCGAGATCCTCCCCGGCTTGCGCTACCAGCGCCTCGAACGGAGACATGGGTGGCGCGACCGACCGGGCCTGCTTCGCCGCGGCGGCCTGGTCGGTCTTCCGGTCGTCCGACAGGATCCGGGACAGGTGCTGCATCACGCCGAGACCGTCGGTGACCGAGCGGTGCATCTTCAGGGCGTACAGCGCCCGCCCGTGCGGCAGCCCCTCTACCAGCGACGCCTCCCACGGAGCGCGCGACCGGTCGAGCGGGGTCATGTAGAACTGCGACAGATCGGACATCAGCTCCGGCCACCCGCTGCGTGGTGGCAGCTGGTGGCAGCGGAGGTGGAACCGCAGGTCCACCTCCGGATCGGTGGTCCACCGCGGGACGCCCAGGCCCAGCGCCGGCTCCACGACCCGCTGTCCGAGCCTCGGGATGGCTTCGATCGCCGAGCGGTGCACGGCGGCGAGCCGATCGGGATCCGGCGCGGCGTCCAGCTCGAGGCAGGACATCGTCGGTGTGCGCAGGGCCGGATCCGACTCGATCCGCCACATGACGGACTCGAAGGCGTTCAGTTCCTCGCGACGGTGTCCACGCGATCGGCTCCCGTCATCGCACGCGGGAGAACTGCGTCGTGGGCTCGTCCTGCAGCCCGTGCCGACCGGCACCGGCCGGGACCGGGCTCTCCTCCATGTTCGCGCGGATCGCCTCCTGGGCGGCGGGGGAGAGGGTGTGCATCATCTCCCGGACCCGCTCCTGGCGACGCCCGACGGCCTGGCGCTCGGGCATTCCGGGGGAGGCCTGCAACTGGGGCTTGAGCGGAGGCAGGCCGGCCAGGCCGCCTGCCTCGGCCATCTCCCGTTCGGCCTGCGCGCTGTCCTTCTCCTCGGACATCCCGATCGGCCCCTGGCGGCGGCCGTTGAGGAACTGTGCGACCACCGGCTCCTCGGAGGTCAGCAGCTGCTCGCGCGGCCCGAACATGGCCAGATGCTTGCGGTAGAGCAGACCGATGTTGTCCGGGATCGTCTGCGCGGTGTTGATGTCGTGGGTGACGATCAGGAACGTCGAGTCGGTCTGCGCGTTCAGGTCGATGATCAGCTGGTTCAGATACGCCGTGCGCACCGGGTCCAGGCCCGAGTCCGGCTCGTCGAACAGGATGATCTCCGGATCCAGCACCAGCGCCCGGGCCAGACCCGCGCGCTTGCGCATCCCGCCGGAGATCTCGCCGGGCAGCTTTCCCTCGTCGCCCGCGAGCCCGACGAGCTCCATCTTCTCCATCACGATGTCGCGGATCGCGGGCTCCGACTGCTTGGTGTGCTCGCGCAGCGGGAAGGCGATGTTGTCGTAGAGGTTCATCGACCCGAACAGCGCACCGTCCTGGAACAGCACCCCGAACAGCTTGCGGATCTCGTAGAGCCGCGACTCGTTGCACCGGACGAGGTCGGTGTCGTGGATCACGATCGACCCCTTCTCCGGCTTGAGCAGCCCGATCAGGGTCTTCAGGAACACCGACTTGCCGGTACCGGACGGACCCAGCAGGACCGAGACCTCACCGGGCGGCAGTGTCAGTGACACGTCCGACCAGATGTTGGCCGGACCGAACGACTTCGACAGGTTGTCGACCTTGACCTCCACGCCCTTCACGGCGCACCTCCTCGTGTCGCTTCGCCACGGCCGTCTCGACCGCCGATACTGAGACAACGACACAACTATCGTCGAGTGTCTCTCCGAATGCAGCCCGTTCGGGTGAGCGCGGGGTCTGCTGTACTCCGATCGGGTTAACAATGAGACGACAGACGAAACTTGTCAAAGCGTTGCTCGTTCAGTCTCACGAGCCGGAACGCACGCTCCCCGTGGCGATCCGACGTGAACCCGTCGTCTCAGAGCAGAGGCCCCGATGCAGCCCGACGTTGTGACCTGCGCCGACGCCGCCCCGGTAGGGGTGGCCTGATGGCAACCCCACCGTTGGTGGCCCGGACAGTGAAGCCGCTCGGCACGTTCTTCGCCTTCACCGCGGACACCTTCGTCGCGATGTTCAAGCGACCGTTCCAGTGGCGCGAGTTCGTCCAGCAGACCTGGTTCGTCGCCAGCGTCTCGCTCGGCCCGGCGATCCTGCTCGGGATCCCGTTCGTCGCGCTGGTGACCTTCCAGTTCAACCTGATCCTGGTCGAGATCGGCGCGATCGACCTGAGCGGCTCCGGTTCGGCGTTCGCCACCGTGACCCAGATCGGGCCGGTCGCGACGACCTTCATCATCGCCGGCGCGAGCTCGACCGCGGTCTGCGCGGACATCGGTGCGCGCCGGATCCGCGAGGAGCTCGACGCCATGGAGGTCCTCGGGATCGACGTCGTGCACCGGCTCGTGGTTCCCCGGGTGCTGGCGACGGCGGTGAACGCGTTCCTGCTCAACGGGGTCATGATCTTCATCGGGCTGGCGGGCGGCTACTTCTTCGCGGTCTACCTGCAGGACGCCAGCCCGGGTCAGTACATCGACTCGCTCACCCTGCTCGTCGGCTTCGGCGACCTGGTGCACGGCGAACTCCGCGCGGTCGTGTTCGGCGTGGTCGGTGCGCTCATCGGCTGCTACCGGGGCATGACCTGCAAGGCGGGCCCCCGGGGCGTCGGGAACGCGGTCAACGAGACCGTCGTCTACACGTTCCTCGCGCTGTTCCCGATCAACATCCTGCTGACGCAGATCCCCTACTCGCTCGGACTCGTGTGAGGACGTGCCCATGCTCTCCACCGTTCGCAAGGCCCTGGGCGCCCCGTTGCGTCTGCTCGACGACCTCGGCAAGCAGGCCGAGTTCTACGGCAAGGGCGTCGTCTGGATCCCCAAGGCCGTCACGAGCTACAAGACCGAACAGGTCCGGCTGATCGCCGAGGTCGGTATGAGCACCGGGGCACTCGCCGTCATCGGTGGCTCATCGGTGATCACCTTCTTCATCACCCTGTTCGCCGGCGTGACCGGTGGTCTGCAGAGCTACGACGCGCTGGCCAACCTCCAGCTCGAGGCACTCGGCGGCTTCGCCTCGGCGATCATCAACCCGCGGCTGCTGGTGCCGATCATCGGGGGCGCCGCCCTCGCGGCCACGGTCGGCAGCGGGTTCACCGCCCAACTGGGCGCGATGCGGGTCTCCGAGGAGATCGACGCGCTCGAGGTGATGGGCGTCCGCTCCCTGCCCTACCTCGTCACCACGCGTCTGGTCGCCGGGATGATCACGATCATCCCGATCTTCGCGATGTCGATGGTCGGTGCCTGGGCCGGCTGGAAGGTCACCCAGGTGGGCTTCTTCGGGCTCTCCGAGGGGACCTTCGACCACTACATGCAGACGTTCATGCAGTGGCAGGACGTTCTCTACTCGTTCGTCCAGGCGATCGGGATCGCGGTCATCGTGATCTCCATCCACACCTACTACGGCTACACGGCCAGCGGCGGCCCGGCCGGGGTCGGGAAGGCGGTCGGGCAGGCTGTCCGCACGTCGCTGGTCGCGGTGCTGACCGCGGAACTCGCCATCTCGATGGCGCTCTACGCCGACTCCGACGCCTTCCGCATCACGGGATGACGAGATGAACGAATCGTTCTTCACGCGGTTCAAGTACCGCGTCTACGCGCTCATGCTGCTCGGGATCATCGCCGGCTTCCTCGGGCTCTGCGCCGCCCTCTACCTCAACGCGTTCGCGAACACCGTCCCGGTCACCCTCAGGGCCGACCGGTCGGGCCTGCAGATGTACCCGGGCAACCGGGTGCAGCTCAAGGGCGTCGACGTCGGTGAGGTCGGCTCGGTCTCGCTCGCCGAGGGTGACAGCGGTGCCGTCGACATCGTGCTCGACATGGACGCCGACCGGATCGGCCAGGTCCCGGCCGACGTCACCGTCTCCCTGGACCAGCTCACCGCGTTCGGCGCGAAGACGGTCCAGCTCGGCACGCCGGCGGTCCCGTCGGGCAGCATGCTCGCGCCCGGCGACAAGCTCAGTGGCGACGCGGTCACCGTCGAGGTCAACACGTTGTTCGACTCGCTCGACCAGATCCTCGACACGCTCGAGCCGGCCCAGGTCAGCCAGGTGATCGGCAACCTCGCCACCGCGCTCGACGGACGCGGTGCGGAGATCGGGCAGACCGCCGAGCAGCTGGCCGCCTACCTCAAGCGGTTCAACGCCAACCTGCCGCAGCTGCAGACCGACTTCCGCAAGGGGGCCGACCTGACGAACCTCTACGCCGACGTGGCCGACGACCTGGTCGCCGTGCTGGACAACGGCGCGGCGACCAGCCGCACGATCGTCGAGCAGCAGGCCGACCTGGAGAGCTTCCTGTTCCAGCTGGGCCGGGTCTCGAAGACCGGCGAGGCGTTCTTCCTGCAGAACCGGGAGGGGATCCGCGACGTCACGCAGACCGCGCTGCCGACCACCGACCTGCTGCGCGAGTACTCCCCGATGTTCGCCTGCTGGCTGAAGGGCCTGGACAAGTCCCGCCGGCAGCTCGAGCAGCAGCAGGGCAACACGGTCCCCGGCTTCGTCGGCCTGGTGGCGCTGGAGCCGGGCGACACCCCGTACAAGAGCCCGCCCGTCGTCGGTGCCGACAACGGGCCGGACTGCCACGGGATGCCCGGCCTCGACGGCAGCGTGGTCCCCGACTCCCTGCTGAAGGACGTCGACAAGGGCGGCGAGCCGAACCCGGACGGGGACAACACCCTGCGGATCGGTGACCCGCCGCTGGTCACCCAGCTGTTCGGACCGTTCGCCGGTGCCGGCGGCCAGCTCGGCCTGCCGGGCGACCAGGTCCGCCCGGTCCCGGGCCAGGGGGATTCGCCGGCGCCGGGCGCCGCGCTCGCGCCCGGAGCACCCGCACCGGCTGCGCCGGGGGCACCCGCACCGGCTGCGCCGGGGGCACCGGCTCCGCTCCCGCCGGGTGCGGAGTCCACCCCGCCGACCGCTCCGGAACCTGATTCCGGCGGTCTGTTCGGCGGCCTGTTCGGTTCCGAGGAGGGTGGCCGATGAGCGTCTCGAAGGCACAGCACATCACCGGGCCGTTGATCAAGACCTTGGTCTTCGTCGTCGCGACCATGCTGGTGCTCACCGTGGTGAGCATCGAGATGGGCGCCGGTTCCGGATTCGGGGACAGGCGTCGCTACTCGGGGGTCTTCACCAACACCTCCGGCCTGGTCGCCGGGGACTCCGTGCGGGTCGCGGGCGTCGAGGTGGGTTCGGTCGAGGACGTCGGGGTCGTGAACAACACCCAGGGCATCGTGACGTTCACGGTCGACTCGACCCGTGATCTGCCGGGCGACACCCGGCTGGCCGTCCGATACCTCAACATCACCGGGGATCGCTACCTCGAGGTCGCACGCGGGCCGGGCTCCGAGCCGCCGCTCCGCGAGGACGCGGTGATCCCGGTGAGCCAGACCAAGCCCGCACTGGACCTCGACGTGCTGCTGGCCGGCTTCTCTCCGCTGTTCGAGGGCCTAGCCCCGGACCAGATCAACCAGATGAGCTCCGACCTCATCTCGGTGTTCCAGGGGCAGGGCGGCACCATCGAGTCGCTGCTCTCCCGGATCGGCTCGCTGACCAACACTCTCGCGGACCGGGACGCCGTCATCGGCTCGGTCGTCGACAACCTGAACACCGTCCTCGGCACCCTGGACCGGCGGGCGCCCGAGCTCGAGTCCACGATCGGTGAGCTCCAGCAGCTCACCACCGGCCTGGCGAACGACCGGGAGCGCATCGGGAACTCGCTCGAGGGCGCCAACCGGCTCACGACGAGCGTGGACGAGCTGCTCGGCAAGGTCCGGGGCCCGCTCAAGGGGACGGTCGACCAGCTCGGCCGGGTCGCGCGGCAGGCCAAGGCCGGCGAGGCGGCCATCGACGAGAACCTCGCGTTGCTGCCCGGCGCGTACCTGCGGGTCAGCCGGCTGGGTTCCCGGGGTGCTACCTACAACCTGTTCATCTGCTCGCTGCGGGTGAAGACCACCGGGCCGACCGGTGACCCGGTCTACTCGCCGTGGCTGGGCCCGGCCGACAACGTCGACCGCTGCAAGTTCGGCAACGCCCCGCTGGAGACGCCCGAGCAGCGGGAGGCCAACCCCATCCCGCAGGAGGACGCCGCCGACCAGGGGCAGGTCCCGAACGAGCTCCTCCGCACCGACGGCACGGAGGGTCCACGATGAAGCTCCGGTTCCGCGAGAAGAACCCGGTCACGATCGCGATCGCCGGGCTGGCGATCCTGGCCGTGCTGCTGGTCGCCTCGTTCCAGCTGGCCGAGCTCCCCTACTTCGCAGGCAAGCGCTACGAGGCTCGGTTCACCGAGGCGGGCGGGCTCGCCGCAGGCAACTCCGTCCGCGTCGCGGGCACCGAGGTCGGTGAGGTCAAGAGCGTGACCCTGGAGGGGGCCGAAGTCGTCGTTGACTTCACGGCCAAGGACGTCGAGCTCGGCGACCTCACCTCGGCGACGATCGGGACGCAGACCCTGCTGGGTGAGCGGAACCTGGAGATCCGCCCGGACGGCCGCATCCCGATGAAGAGTGGCGATGTCATCCCGGTCAAGCGGACCACCGCGCCCTACAGCATCACCGAGGGGATCGAGGACCTCACCCGGCGCACCGGCGAGATCGACATGAAGCAGGTCGGCACGGCGCTGGACACCTTCACCGAGGCGTTCAAGGACACCCCCGACGACATCGGGCCGGCGTTCGAGGGGATCACCCGCCTGTCCCGCACCATCGCCAGCCGGGACGTGGCCATCCACGACCTGCTCGTCCGCGCCGAGAGCGTCACCGGGGTGCTCAACCGGCAGACCGGCAAGCTGAGCACGCTGCTCACCGACGGCAACAAGCTGCTCGGGGAGCTCGAGGCCCGCCGGGAGATCATCGGCGAGCTGCTCGTCAGCACGCGCCGTGCGACCGATCAGATCGTCGGCCTGGTCGACGACCAGCGCGATCGCCTGGCCCCGGCATTGAACGAGCTCAACGGCGTGCTCAAGATCCTGGAGCGCAACGAGGGCAACATCGTGTCGTCCATCCAACGGGTGTCGAGCTTCATCACCGGTCTCGGTGAGGGGCTCGCAGGCGGCCCGTTCTTCGCCGGTCACGGCGATCTCGGCAACGCCGCTCCGACCCTGTTCCCGGCCGCGGACTTCCTGCCCAGCCTGGCCGTGCCCACCCCGCCCGCGGAGGGCGCCGCTCCCACGCTGCCCTCCGCCGGCGGCCTGATCGGTGCCGGAGGAAACTGATGTCGCGTCTCAAGGCAGGACCGGTCCTGTACCGGCTACTGGCCGCCGGCCTGGTGGCCGCCGTCGTGGCCGCCGCGGTGATCGTCCTCGTCAACTCGTCGACCAAGACCGGCGTCGCCTACTTCGAGTCGGTCAAGAGCGTCTACCCGGACGACCGCGTCAAGATCCAGGGCGTGGACGTCGGCACGATCGAGTCGATCGAGCCGGCCGGTGACAAGGTGCGGATGGAGTTCACCTACGACAGCCAGTACGAGCTGCCGGCCGAGGTCAAGGCCGCCATCGTCTCGCCGACCCTGGTCGCCACCCGGTTCCTGCAGCTCGCCCCCGCCTACACCGGCGGGCCGATGCTGCCCGACGACGGTGAGATCCCGATCGAGCGGACGGCGTCCCCGCTGGAGTTCGACGACCTGAAGAAGGAGCTGCAGAACCTGAGCAACGCGCTCGGGCCGGACAAGGCCAACCAGAGCGGTTCACTGTCGCGGTTCCTGGACATGGCCGCGGCGAACGCCGCGGGTGGCAAGGGGGCGAAGTTCAACGAGCTGGTGCGCGAGGCGTCGGCCGCGGTGGAGACCCTGTCCGAGGGACGCGGCGACCTGTTCGGCACGGTCCGCAACCTGCAGGCGTTCGTGACGGCGCTCAAGCAGATCGACGGCCAGATCGTGGAGTTCAACCAGCGCCTCGACACGGTGTCGGGCGTGCTGACCGACAACGAGAACGAGCTGTCGCTGGCCCTCGAGGGCATCTCCCGGGCCGCGGTGTCGGTCGACGAGTTCGTCGCCGAGAACGGCCCGGTGCTCACCAAGTCGGTGACCGAGCTCGGCGACCTGACCCGCACGCTGTCGAACTCCCGCGACGAGCTGGCGACCATCCTGCACGTCGGCCCCAGCACGCTGATGAACCTCTACAACATCGTCTCGCCGAGGACCCGCGCGCTGTCCGGCAAGCTCGTCGTGGACAACCTGAACACCCCGGCCGACTTCGTCTGCTCGGCGTTCACCGCGGCGGCCCAGGACCCGATCAAGGGCATCGACTACTGCAAGAGCAACCTCGGCCCGCTGTTCAACCTGCTGCGGATCCAGCAGCCTCCGATCGGCATCAACCCGGTCGGGGTGCCCGGCGGTGGCGGACCGACCGACAACCAGCCGACCCGTGACGCGCCCGCCCGGCAGCCCACACCAGGGCCGGAGGCTCCGCCGGACGTCGACGCACCGGGCCTCGGCGGCCTGCTGATCCCCGAGGGAGGCAACTGATGGCACGGACGCGACGCAGTGCGGCGATCGCCATGATCGCGACCTGCACGGTCTCGCTCACCGCGTGCAGCTACGGCGGCCTGAACGACTTCACGCTGCCCGGCGTGCCGGGCCAGGCCGACGGCGCCTACACCGTGCAGATCGAGCTGGCGAACGTCGCCGACCTGGTGCCGAACAACCCGGTCCGGGTCGGTGACCACCCGGTCGGGAACATCACCGACGTCCAGCTCGAGGGCTGGAACGCCGTGGTGACGGTCTCGCTCAACCCGGGCGTGGAGCTCCCGGCCAACGTGCAGGCGCGGATCGGCCAGGCCTCGCTGCTCGGCGCGAAGTTCGTCGAGCTGACCCCACCGACCGACGAGCCGGCGACCGGCCGGCTGACCGACGGCGCCCGGATCGGACTCGAGCGGTCGGGCAAGTACCCCGAGACCGAGGAGGTGCTGGCGGCCGTGGCGACGCTGCTCAACGGCGGGAACCTGCAGAACCTGAAGACGATCACCGGTGAGCTGAACAAGGCGCTCGGTGGCCATACCGAGGACTTCCGCAGCCTGCTGACCGAGCTGGAGACCTTCAGCCGCGGGCTGGACGACCAGAAGCAGGACATCGTCCGCGCCATCGACGGCATCGACCGCCTCGCGGCCAGTCTCGCCGAGCAGGACCAGGTCATCGACGGTGCGCTGCAGTCGATCCCGCCGGCGCTGACGGTGCTCAACCGGGAGCGGGAGAACCTCACGGACACGCTGGTGGCGCTCGGCGAGTTCGGCAACGCGACGGACGCGGTCGTCTCGGAGAGTTCGGACAACCTGGCCCGCAACCTGGACAACCTGACGCCGGCACTGCAGGGGCTCGCCGACGCGAACAACTCGCTGACCGACTCGCTCGGCCTGCTCGGGACGATCATCTTCCCGCTGCGGAACTTCGGCGAGACGTTCCAGGGTGACTACATCAACTTCTGGCTCACGCTCGACCTGACGCTCGGCACGCTGGACCAGAACTTCCTCACCGGCACGCCGATGGAGGGTCAACTGAACCGGCTGCAGGACATCATGAAGGCGGGCGGGAACGCGCTCGAGGCCGCGGACCCGCTGCTCGCGCCGGTCACCCCCGAGACGCCGGGGGCACCGGTCGGCGAACCAGGCCTGGACCTGCTCGACGGTGCCGTCCCGAACGAGCCGCCGCCCGCTCCCCCGTCCGGGACGCTCGAGCGTCCGGCTCCGCCGGAGCAGAGCGAGTTCGAGCGCCGGCAGCAACAGCAACAGCCCCAACCGCAACAGCAGCCGGCCGAGGAGCCGTCCGGGCGCGGTGGCCTGCTCGATGGTCTGACGGGAGCCAACTGACGTGATCACCAGGTATGTCAAGGTCCAGATCGCGGTCTTCACCGTGCTCACGCTGATCGCGACGTTGCTGATCGTCTTCTACTACGTCCGCGTGCCGCAGGTGCTCGAATTCGGCCGCATCGCCGTGACGGCGACGGTGCCGGTGACCGGCGGGTTGTACCCGAACGCCAACGTGACCTACCGCGGCTACACGATCGGGACCGTCACCGACGTCGACCTGGATCCGAAGGGCGTCCGGATCCGGATGGCCCTCGACGAGGACCACCTCCCACCGAGCGGGAGCCGCGCCGAGGTGCACAGCGTCTCGGCCATCGGTGAACAGTACGTCGACTTCGTGCCCCAGGACCCGGCCGCGCCGCCACTGGCCGACGGTGACCACGTCCCCCTCGCGCTCACCTCGGTGCCGGTCCCGACCGCCGACGTGCTCCAGAACACCGACGACCTCCTCACGTCGGTGGACCAGCAGAACCTCACGACCGTGCTCGACGAGTTCGCCGACGCCTTCCGCGGAATCGGGCCGGACTTGGGCCGGCTCGTCGACAACACCCGGTTGCTGGTCGACGAGGCCGACAAGAACTACGGCCCGACCGAACAGCTGATCAACGACTTCGAGGGCTTCGCCGACCCCCAGCTGGCCACCAGCGACTCGATCCGGAACTGGAGCCGGAACCTGGCCTCGTTCACCGGTCAGCTGCGGGAGAGCGACCCGGAGCTGCGGTCGGTGCTCACCGACGGCACCCGGGCCGCCCAGCAGGCCGACGGCCTGCTCCGCGACCTCAGCCGGAACACCCCTGCCCTGCTCGGCACCACCGAGGTCCTGACCCGGCTGGCCGAGGCCTACAACGCGCCCCTCGAACAGATCCTGGTCGTGTACCCGATGTTCACGGCGGGATCGCTGATCGTCGCACCGGAGAGCGAGCCGGGAATCTTCCGGTTCAACTTCGAGACGAACGTGAACCAGCCGAACTGCGTGGAGGGATGGATTCCCGCCGGGCAGCCGGGTGGGCCACGGAACGCGATGGAGACCGGTGACATGCCGCTCCCGGCGAACAGCTACTGCAAGCTGCCGCAGGACGACCCCACCCTGGCCCGCAGCGCCCGCAACCTGCCGTGCTTCGAACCCGGGTCACCCCCCGGGCGTCGTGCGGCGACGATCTTCGAGTGCCGCGGCTCCGGCTTCAGCCCGACGGCCGCCGGCCGGCTGACGCTGCGTCCGGAGACCGGGCTGAACGACGAGCCGGCGTTCGAACCGCTCGGTGCGATCGGTGCGGTCAGCACGCCGGCACCACCGTCGGAGTCCATGACACTCGACGGTCTGATGTCAGTCCCGCAACCCTCGTGAACTGCATATCTCGACTGGAGGGCCCCCGAATGCGAGACAGAATAGCGAATATGTCACCATCAGAAGACTGTGACAGTCGCAACATCAAGGTCCGAACGGACGAGGGCGTCCCGCCGAGCAGGCGGTGCGGGTGCGCCCCCACACGGCGCCGGTCCCCGCGTCCCGCTCGCCCCAGGAGCGGGACGATCCGGCGCCGTCGAACCGAGGAGTTGACGTGGTGAGAACCTTCCAGCTCGGCTCGAGGGCGACGAAGCCCCCGGACGAGGACGAGTCGGCCGGCGGCGTGTCGGCGCCGGAGCGGCTGGAGATGCCGTCCGCGGCACCGGTGCGGACCGGTGCCGACCCGGCCGGGTCGACCGGTGCCGAGTCGGCCGGCGACCACCCGGCCGACGACCACCCGGCCGACGCCGACCCGGCCGACGCCGACCCGGCCCACGCCCACCCGGCCGACGCCGACCCCGCCCCCCCCGGGCCGAGCCCGGCGGTGCGCCGCGGCGTGCTCGCGGTCTTCGTCCTGATGCTCGTCGCGGCCGTGGTCGCCGGCCTGCTGTGGAACTCCGGCCGGGCGGCCGAGGCAGACAGGCAGGCCGCCCTGGAGGCCGCCCAGGAGGCCGCCATCGGCCTCACCTCGATCAACTTCGAGACGGCGGAGCAGGACGTTCGCCGGGTCATCGAGGAGTCAACCGGCGACTTCGGCAATCTGTTCAAGCAGAACCTCGACTCCTACATCGGTCTGGTGAAGGAATCGAAGATCGCCACCCAGGGCGAGGTCACCGGTGCCGGTCTGGACAGCATCGACGGCGGCACGGCGCGTGTCGTGCTCGCGGTGAAGGCGAACGTGTCCAACCAGAGCGTGCCCAAGGGTGAGCCCCGCTTCTACCGGATGGTCACCGAACTGGAGAAGAAGGACGGCGAATGGCTGGTCTCGCGCGTGGAGTTCGTCCCGTGAGGGGCCCGGTGGCGCTGCTGCGGCCGGTGGGTCGCGGCGTGAAGTACGTGGGCGGGCTGCCGGCCCGGGCCTACCGCGCGGTCACCGGCTGGTACCGCGCCAAGCCCCGGCTCGCGACCCGGGTGCTCGCCGGCGCGGCGGCGGGGCTCTCCGTGCTGGCGGTGATGTTCACCGTGTTGGCGGTCCAGAACGTGCGGACCGACTCCGCGCGGACCGAGGCCCGCGGGGTGGCCGAGAAGGTCGTCCCTGGTCTGCTGTCCTACGACCACCGCAGCATCGCCGGCGAGGTCGACGGTCGTGCCGCGCAGGTCGGTGGGAAGTTCCGCGAGGACTACCTCAGCCTCGTCCGGGACATCGTGATCCCGGCGTCGGACCGCGAGCAGCTGGTCACCCAGACCTCGACGGCCGCGGTCGGTGCGATGCAGGAGGCCGGGCCCGGCCGGGTGCAGCTGCTGATGTTCCTGAACCAGACCTCCACCAGGTCGAGCCAGGAGGAACCCGCCCTGTCCGGATCCCGGGTGCGGGTCACCATGGAGCGCGACGGCGACAACTGGCTGGTGTCCGGGCTCGACCCGGTGTGATCGTGCGGCGCCGGGAGGGGTGTCCGGTTCCCCTCCCGGAGGCCGCTGCGTCGGCGCGTGCGCGGTCAGTGCCCGCTCATCCCGCCGTCGACGGCGAGGGTCGTGCCCGTCACGTACGCCGAGGCGGGCGCGGCGAGGAAGAGCATGGCGGCGTCGAGCTCGCGCTGGGTGCCGAGCCGGTTCAGCGGGGACCCGGACAGGAAACGGTCCAGGGTCTCCTCGGGCATCTCCCCGGTCATCTCGGTGTTCACGAACCCCGGGGCCAGGGCGTTGACCCGGATGCCGCGGCGGCCGGACCACTGCTGTGCGAGATCGCGGGTCAGGCCGATCAGGCCTGCCTTGCTGGCCGAGTAGGCGGCCTGCGGCAACGCGGAGGCGACCAGGCCGAGCACGCTCGCGACGTTCACGATCGACGAGCCGGGTGGCATCTGCCGGGCGCACGCCTGCGCCATCCAGTACGACCCGGACAGGTTCACGTCGAGCACCCGGCGGAAGTCGGCCGGCGACTCGCGCAGGGCGGGTACGACGGTGCTGACGCCGGCGTTGTTGATCAGCACGTCGATCCGGCCGAACCGCTCGAGGGCCGACGCGGCGACCCGCTCGCAGTCGTCCGGCTCGGCGACGTCGGCGCCGACCGCGAGCCACCGGCGCCCGTGTCCGCCCACACCGGCACCGGTTCCGGCCAGGGGGTCGGTCCGCCGGGCGGCGAGCACCACATCGGCCCCGGCCTCGGCCAGTGCGAGTGCGAAGCCGGCACCGAGCCCGGAGCTTGCCCCGGTGACGACGGCGACCTTGCCGTCCAGCCGGAACAGGTCCAGCACGGAGGAGCCGGACGTGGGGTGGGCAGGAGTGGATGGCGTCATGTTACGGATCGTGTCATATGTAGCGATAGAAGTACTTGGAAAGTCGCTGAACAGGTATTACTGTAGATCGACGAGAAGATGCGAGACAAACTCGCTCAGGCGTCTTGACCGACATACCTACGAGTTTTAGGCTTCCAGCGCTCCGTTGGAACGGGTACGGCTCGGTGCCGGCCGCGCCCACGTGGCCGACCGGCCCCGGAGTGGAACCGCGCATCCCCCGAGAGGAACGAAGACAATGAAGTCGAGAGCAGCTGTCCTGTGGGAGGCCCCCGGCGAGTGGGACATCGTCGAGGTCGATGTCGACGAGCCCAAGGACCACGAGGTCCTCGTGCGGTACGTCTCCGCGGGCCTGTGCCACTCCGACGACCACCTCACCAAGGGTGACGTGCCGTCCGCGCACTACCCCTACTGCGGAGGTCACGAGGGCGCCGGGATCATCGAGAAGGTCGGCTCCGGGGTCCGCGACCTCGAGGTCGGCGACCACTTCGTCGCCAGCTTCATCCCCGGATGCGGGCGGTGCCGGTGGTGCGCGGAGGGCAAGCAGAACCTTTGTGACAACGGCGCCTTCATGATGACCGGCACCCAGCTCGACGGGACGTTCCGGCTGCACCACGGCGACACCGACATCGCCCAGTGCTCGCTGGTCTCGACGTTCTCCGAGTACAGCGTGATCCCCGAGTGGGGTGCGATCAAGATCGACAAGAGCATCCCGCTCGAGTCCGCGGCGCTGGTCGGATGCGGTATCCCCACCGGGTGGGGGTCTGCCGTGAACGCCGGCCAGGTCCGGCCGGGCCAGGTCGTGATCGTCATGGGCGTCGGCGGGATCGGCATCAACGCGGTGCAGGGCGCCAAGCACGCCGGAGCGCTGCGCGTCATCGCGGTCGACCCGGTGCCGTTCAAGCAGGAGAGCGCTCTCAAGCTCGGTGCGACCGACGCTGTGGGGAACATGGTCGAGGCGACCGCGCTCGCGAAGGAACTGACCAACGGGCAGGGCGCCGACTGCGCGATCGTCAGCGTCGGCGTCGCGACCGGCGAGCACGTCGCCGAGGCGTTCGCGTCCGTGCGCAAGGACGGCATCGTCGTCCTCACCGCGGTGGCGAACTACACGACGACCGGCATCCCGGTGAACCTGATGGAACTCGCGATGTACCAGAAGCGGATCCAGGGAGCCCTGTTCGGGATGTCCTCTCCGACCCGGGACGTGCCCTACTTCCTGAACATGTACCAGCAGGGCTTCCTGCGTCTCGACGAGCTCGTGACCCGACGGTACAAGCTGGAGGAGATCAACCAGGGTTACGCCGACATGCACGCCGGCGTGAACCTGCGCGGAGTCATCGACTTCGCGTGACCGGCGACGTGCAGGCAGAGGTGACGCTGCGGCGTGCCGGACCGGTGGCGACGGTCGAGCTGGCGAACCCGGGGCGGCGCAACGCGCTGACCGGGTCGATGCTGGCCGAGCTGTCCCGGGCCCTGCCCGAGCTCGACGACGACCCCGAGGTCCGGGTCGTCGTCGTGACCGGGCGCGGCGGCGACTTCTGTTCCGGTGCGGATCTCTCCGCGGTCGGCGACGACCGCCACCCGTTGGGGGCGATGAACCGGATCAACCGCGCGGCACTTGCACTCCACCGGATGTCGACGCCCACCGTCGCCCGGGTCGACGGTGTCGCGGTCGGGGCCGGGTTGAACCTGGCCCTGGCCTGCGATCTCGTCGTCTCCTCGGACCGGGCGCGGTACTCCGAGGTGTTCGTCCGGCGCGGCCTGGCTGTCGACTTCGGAGGCTCGTGGATCCTGCCGCGACTGGTCGGGATGCACCGGGCGAAGGAGCTGTGCCTGCTCGGCGAGATCGTCCCGGCGGACCGCGCAGCCGAGATGGGCCTGGTCAAGCGGGTGGTGCCCGCGGAGAAGCTGGACGAGACGGTGGACGGGCTGGCCGCCCGGCTCGCGGGTGGGCCCGCGGTCGCCATGGCGCTGACCAAACGGCTGCTCGCCGACGGCGGACAGCGCAGCATCGAGGAGGCACTCGACGCCGAGGCCGCCGCGCAGGCGATCGCGCTGCGCGGTGACGACGCGCGGGAGGCCTTCACCGCGTTCCGCGACAAGCGGGACGCCGAGTTCACCGAGACGCTCTGACGGGCCCTGCACGTAACCCCTCCGCACGTGACCCCTCCGCACGTGACCCCTCTGGCTGGACCCCACTGGAAGGAAACCCATGCCGCTGCGCACCAGGTTCACCGAGGTCTTCGGGGTCGAGCACCCCGTCGTCCAGGGCGGGATGCAGTGGGTCGGCCGTGCGGAGCTCGTCGCTGCGGTCGCCGAGGCCGGCGGTCTGGGGTTCCTGACCGCGCTGACCCAGCCGACACCCGAGGCGCTGGCGACCGAGATCGGCCGGTGCCGTGAGCTCACCGATCGGGCGTTCGGTGTGAACCTGACGATCCTGCCGTCGATCGACCCGCCGCCCTACGACGAGTACCGGCAGGTCATCGTCGAGTCCGGGATCCCGGTGGTGGAGACGGCGGGGTCGAACCCGGAGCCGCACCTGCCGCTGTTCCACGAGCACGGCGTCAAGGTCCTGCACAAGTGCACCAGCGTCCGGCACGCGCTCAAGGCCGAGCGGGTCGGCGTGGACGGGGTGAGCATCGACGGCTTCGAGTGCGCTGGTCACCCGGGTGAGGACGACGTCCCCGGGCTGGTCCTGATCCCGGCCGCCACGGCCCGGCTGTCGATCCCGGTCGTCGCCTCGGGTGGTTTCGCCGACGGGCGCGGACTGGCCGCGGCGCTGGCGCTGGGAGCGGACGGGATCAACATGGGAACCCGCTTCATGTGCACCGCTGAGGCGCCCGTGCACGACCGGGTCAAGCAGGCCATCGTCGACGCCGACGAGCGGACCACCGATCTGATCTTCCGGTCGCTGCGCAACACCGCCCGGGTGGCGCGCAACGGAACCAGCCGCGAGGTCGTCCGGATCCTCGACGACGGGGGATCCTTCGACGACGTCCGGGACCTGGTGGCCGGCGCGCGCGGCCGCACGGTGTTCGAGAGCGGGGACCTGGAGGCCGGGATCTGGTCGGCCGGCCAGTGCCAGGGGCTGATCGACGACGTCCCCACCGTGCGGGAACTGGTGCACAGGATCGTCGCGGAGGCCGAGGAGGTGCTCGACCGGCTCCGCGGGAGCGCGGTCGTCGTGCCCGCCTGAGGGACGGCATGGGGTCGGTCGGTGCCGGTCGGTACCGCACGGCCGACCGCCCGCACAGCCGATGTCCGTGGCGACCGGTGAGGCTCCGGTCGCCCATCAGTGAGACAGCCCGGTTCGTTCGCCAGATGCGCACCGCGGCGCGTGAAGGAGAATCATGGCGACGTCAGTTGCATCCGCCCTCCACTGGTGGGCGCGTCGGAAGGGCGACCAGCAGGCCGTCGTCGTCGGCGAGGACGCGGTGACCTACCGGGAGCTGCAGGACTGGTCGGGAAGAATCGCCCGCCGGCTCGTCGGCCAGGGCGTCTCGCCCGGTGACCGGGTGGGACTGCTCAGCGCGAACAACGTCGAGTGGGTCGCGTCGGCGTGGGGGATCATCAAGGCGGGCGGTGTACTGGTCCCGCTGAACCCCCGGCTGGTCGCGTCCGAGCTGCACACGCTGCTGGCCGATGCCGGCGCCGGCATCGTGCTGGTCGCGGACGCCCACGAGGCGGCGTTGAAGGAGGTCGTCGCGCTCGGGCACGACCTCGATGTCATGGGGCTCGACGAGATCGGCCGGATGCGGGCCGGTGAGCAGGACGACTTCCGCATCGACCTGGCCCCCGAGGACCCGGTGGCGATCCTGTTCACCAGCGGCTCCACCGGCCTGTCCAAGGGCGTCGTCTGCACCAACCGGACGCTGCTCGACATCGTCTTCGAGAACTCGCTGACCGACCCTGGCATGCACCCCGGTGCGCGGACCCTGCTCCTGCTGCCGCTGGCCTTCACTCCGGGTCTGGTCTACGGGGTGGTGATCACCGGCGTGCTCGGCGGGACGCTGGTCGCCGAGCGGGAGATGAAGCCGTCCCGGGCCGTGGCGCTCATCGAGAAGCACCGGATCACCGTCATGTTCGGTGTCCCGCTGATCTACCAGGCACTGGCGGCGGCGCCCGAGTTCGCCGACGCCGACCTCAGCAGCCTCGACACCGCGATCATCGGCGGTGCGGCGGTACCGATGCCGTTGCTCAACGCCTATGCGGCCAAGGGCGTGGTCCTGCGCCAGATCTACGGCATGACCGAGGTCGGCGGCGTCGCGACGGCGACCTGGCCGGAGGAGGCCGCGGAGCACCCGGACAAGTGCGGCAGCGGCAACGTCTTCACCGAGATCAAGGTCGTGCGCGACGACGGCACCGAGTGCGATCCGGACGAGGACGGCGAGATCCTGATGCGCGGGCCGGGCGTCACGCCCGGCTACTGGCGGGACCCGGAGAACTCCGCCAAGGCGCTCCGGGACGGGTGGTTGCACAGCGGTGACCTCGGACGACGTGACGCGCAGGGGCGGCTCACGTTCGTCGACCGGCTCAAGGACCTGATCATCACCGGCGGGATCAACGTCTCCCCGTTCGAGCTGGAGGCCGTGATCGCGAAGATCCCCGGGGTCACGGAGGTCGCGGTGATCGCCGCGCCGGACGACCGGTTCGGCGAGACCCCGGCGGCGATCGTGTCCGGCGACTCGCTCGACGCTGCGACCATCGTCGAGGAGTGCAACCGGCAGATGGCCGACTACAAGGTGCCGCGCTACGTGATCGTCCGGGACGAGCCGCTACCGCGGCTGCCCAGCGGCAAGATCGCGAAGCCGGCCATCCGGACCGAGTACGCCGATATCTCGGCGACTCACCAGAAGGTGCGTTGACCCCCAGCCCAACGCATCACGGCGCGGCCGCCGGGGCCCCCCCGCCCCCCCCCCGCGGCCCCCGGCGCCCGGCGAGGGCGGCGCCCCGCCGCGCGGCGGCCCCGCGGATGTGCTGGTCCCGGGGCGCTGGCCGCAAGCGGCCGCCACCCCCGGCGCGCAGGGGCCGCGGCCCCACCGGGGCACACGGTCTCGGCCCCC
>JAKDNL010000113.1 GCA_030451825.1 Pseudonocardia sp.
GGGCTCCCCCCCGGGGCGGTTATTTCGTCGGTTATACGAGTTTTTCCGCGCACGGGTCAGGCGAGTCCGTGTTCGATCGCGTAGCGGACGAGGGCGCCGCGGCCGGGCACGCCGAACTTGCGCAGCAGGCGTTGCACGTGGTTCTCCACGGTGCGCGGCGAGAGCACGAGGCGTCCGGCGATCTGCCGGGCGGTCAGCCCCTCGACGACCAGGCGCAGCACGTCGGACTCGCGCGGGCTCAGCGGTGGCGCACTCGCCGCCGCCGGGCCGGCCACGGCGTCCAGCACCACCCCGGCCAGCCCCGGGCTGAACGCCGGGCGGCCCCCCGCGACGGCGGCGACGATGCCGGCCATCGACGTCTCGTCCGCCCCGACCGCGTACCCGGTGGCCCCGGCGCGCACGGCGTCGAGAACGGTCGAGTGCTCGGCCGCGGCCGAGGAGGCGATGATCGGCACGTCGGGCGATCGGATGGCCAGGGTCGCGATGGCGGCCACTCCCGCGTCGCGTCCGGCGTCCAGGTCGATCATGATCATCTGCGGGTGGTGCCGGGCCACGGAGGCTGCCAGCTCGCCGGGCGCCGGGGTGTCGAGCACCCGGACCGTCGAGGGCACCGGCGGGCGTCCGACGACGACGGCGGCGATGGACTCGTCGTGCTCCACCGTGCCGATTCCCCCGCCGTGTCCGCTCGTCACCCCCTACGGATCAACCAGCATGCCATCCCCCGGACGCCCGCGCCTGCGTCTATCCGGCGCAATCACGGCATCCGGAGCCATCCTGACCGGGCCGACAGGCCCACCGCACTCGCCCGAGCGGGGGGACGGTCAGTCGTCGGCGAGACCCTGTTCGATCGCGTACCGGACGAGCTGGGAACGGTTGTGCAGCTGCAGCTTGCCCAGCGTGTTCTGGATGTGGCTCTCGACGGTGCGGTGCGAGACGACCAGTCGCTCGCCGATCTGCTTCGCGGTCAGGCCCTTGGCGACCAGCCGCAGCACCTCGGTCTCGCGCTCTGTCAGCGCCGGGACGGCCGGCTCGCCGTGCGGGCGCACGGGAGCGTCGGCCATCCGCCGGAACTCGCCCAGCACCAGCCCGGCCAGGCCCGGGGTGAACACGGCGACGCCGCGGGCGGTGCGCCGCACGGCGTCGAGCAGCTCGTCCACCCCGGCCGACTTCACCAGGTAGCCGATGGCCCCGGCCTTCACCGCCTCCAGCACGTCGGCGTGCTCGCCGCTGGCCGACAGGACCAGGATCCGGGTCTCCGGGAGCCGGCCCATGATCTCGCCGATCGCGTCCACACCGGACGTCGCACCCAGGTTGAGGTCCATCAGCACGACGTCCGGGCGTACCGCGGAGGCGATCCGGACGGCGGCCGGACCGTCCGGGGCGGTGGCCACGACCTCGCAGCCCCGGTCGGTGAGGTCGCGGGCGACGCCCTCGCGCCAGATCGGGTGATCGTCGACGACCATCACCCGCACCGCCTGCTCGTCCGCCATCGCGGGCCCTCTCCTCGATGTCGTGCCGGGCGTCAGCGGCGCCCGGCGACGGCCGTCCGGGCCACCCGCAGCACCCATTCGGTGCCGCGGTCCGGGCCCGTGTCCAGGGTCAGCGTGCCACCCAGCTGCTCGACCCGGCCACGGATCGAGCGCGCCACGCCGAGACGCCCCTCCGCCTCGGCCTCGGTCAGGCGCCCCTCCGGGATGCCGGGGCCGTCGTCGCGCACGCTCACTTCGAGGGAGTCCCCGCCCCTCTCATCGCGCACGGCTTCGACCAGCACCCATGCCCGCGCGTCCGGCCCGGCGTGCCCCGCGACGTTGGCCAGCGCGGCCCGCACCGCGGCCTCGATCTCGTCGACGGTCGGCGCGGCGAGCTCGAGGGCGTGCGCCGGGGCGGAGACGGTGACCCGCGGCGAGGACAGCGCGCGCAGCGCCGCACCGAGGTCGCGGCGCCCGGAGGCGTCGGAGTTACCGACGCCGCCGGTGAGCAGCGTGCGCAGGGCGACCTCCTGCTCCCCGGCCAGCGTGCCCAGCTCGGCCGCGCCGCCCCCGATCTCGGCACCGCGGCGCTGCACGTGCGCGAGGACCTGCAACACGCCGTCGTGGATGGAGCGGGCCAGCCGTTCGCGCTCGGCGTCGGCGGCCTGCTCGGCGGCCAGGCGGCGCAGCCGGGCTGCGGTGCGGGTCAGCACCCGGGACGCGAACCCGACGGTGAGCCCGGCCAGCACCAGCAGCTCGATGTCGCCGAGCTCGAGCACCCCGAGGCGCTGCTTGGACAGCACCAGCGCACCCGAGATCACCAGCGCCGCGGCCGCCCCGCCGCGCACCCGGTACGCGACCGCGCAGGCCAGCACCGACCCGGACGTCCAGATCGAGCCCATGCCCGGCTGGCCGAGGTCGAGCGCCGCGTCGGTGACGATCAGCGGGGTGGTCGCCATCACCGCGCAGGAGACCAGCACGTCGGCCAGGGCCAGGCGCCCGCGCCGGTCCGGGGCTCCGGGCAGCCCGCCGAGGTAGCCCCAGGACGTGACCCCGGTCCAGACCGCCATCGCGGCCAGCACCGCGGCGGCACCGATCATCGAGGTGTAGCCGGGGAGGTGGTAGAGCGTCACGGCGATGACGGTGACAAGGGTCAGCACCCGATAGGCGATGACGCCGCGCCAGAACGGCTCGAGCGGGTGCTCCACGTCGTCGAGTGTGACGCGGGCCATCGCGCTGCGGAGCCGTTCCGCCGGAGTCATCGTGGCTTCGTACCGGTGATCAGCGCGTTGTAGAACCACGAGCGCGGCACCACACGCGACAGCAGGTGCTCATCCACCCAGGACAGCCTCTGCCATCCGTGGAACGCGAACATCGCCCAGTTCCAGCCCAGCCGTCCGGGCGGGACGGCGGCCTCGAACGTGCGCACCGGCCAGCCCAGCATCGCCGCGCTGAACTCCTCGGTCGAGGCGCGGACGTCGTCGGCGCCGGCCCTGTTCGCGATGTCCTCCAGGTCGGACGGGTCGAACGTGTGGATGTCGACGACCGACTCCAGCGCCGCCGCCCGGGAGGACTCGTCGAGCTCGGCCTGCGGGCGTCGCCAGCCGCCCAGCGCCGGCAGCTTCGTCATCGTGGTGGTGGCCTTCCAGGTCCACTGCCCGAGCTTGCGGGCGTAGGCGTCGCCGATCGTCGTCGGCTCGCCGGCGAACACGAACCGCCCGCCCGGCTCGAGCACCCGCAGCACCTCGCGCAGCGCGGCCTCGACGTCCGGGATGTGGTGCAGCACGGCGTGCCCGACGACCAGGTCGAAGCTGTCGTCCGGATACGGGATCCGCTCCGCGTCGGCGACCTTCCCCTCCACGTCGAGATCCAGATGCGCCGCGTTGCGCAGGGCAGCATCGACCATGCCCGGGGACAGGTCGGTCACCGCGCCGCGCTCGGCCACCCCCGCCTGCATGAGGTTGAGCAGGAAGAACCCGGTGCCGCTGCCCAGCTCCAGGGCCCGCAGGTACGGGCGGCCGTCCCACGGCGCGGCGAGACGGAACCGTCCGGCGGCGTAGTCGATGCAGCGCTCGTCGTAGCTGATCGACCACTTCTCGTCGTAGGTTCCGGCCTCCCAGTCGTGGTAGAGCACGTTGGCCAGCTTCGGATCGCGCCAGGCTGCCTCGACCTGCTCGGCGGTCGCGTGCGGGGTGGGGACCGGCTCCGTACTCATGGGTAGGCAGGCTAGTCGCCGGACCCGGCCGCCCCGAACCCCGCTAGCGCCCGGTGAACGTGGCCTTGCCCGGGCCGTTCTGCACGAACGACTCCATGCCGACCTTCGCGTCGTCGCTGGCGAACGCGCCGGCGAACAGCTCGGACTCGATGTCCAGGCCGGTGCGCAGGTCGGTGTCCAGGCCGCCGTCGATCGCCTTCTTGGCCGCGGCCAGCGCGAGTGCGGGTCCGGCCTTGAACTGCGCCGCGTAGGCGACCGAGCGGGTGTACACCTCGTCGGCCGGGACGACCTCGTCGACCAGGCCGATCGCGAGTGCCTCCTCGGCCGAGACCATCCGGCCGGTGTAGATCAGGTCCTTGGCCCGCGACGGTCCGATGAGCCGCGCCAGGCGCTGCGTTCCGCCGCCGCCGGGAAAGATCCCGAGCAGGATCTCCGGGAAGCCCAGCTTCGCGTTCTCCCCGGCGATCCGGCGGTCCGCGCCGAGCACGACCTCCAGCCCGCCGCCCAGGGCGTAGCCGGTGAGCGCCGCGACGGTCGGCTTGGCGATCGTCGAGATCGCGCCGAGGCCGGCGGAGAGCTTCCGCGCGACCGGAGCCATGTCCGAGTAGGACATGGTCGCCATCTCCTTGACGTCCGCACCGGCGGCGAACGTCTTCTCCCCGCCGTAGACGACGACGGAGCGCACGTCGGCGCGGGTGTCCGCCTCGCCGGAGACGGTCAGCAGCTCCTGCTGGATCTGGCGGTTCAGCGCGTTCATCGGCGGCCGGTCGATCCGGATGGTCCCGACGCCGTCGTCCACGGACAGGCTCACGAATTCGGTCACGCCGCGGACCCTAACGCCCACCGACGTCCGCCCGCCGGGGACGTGGACCGGGACGCGGCCAGGACCCCCTCTCCGGAAAATGCTTCGCCAACTCTCTCGGTTCGCGAAGCAATTCTCACGGGGACACCCCGGAGACACCCGGGCCGACGCCGGACCCTCTCGTGGTCCGGTGCGACCGGGTCAGTCCCGGCGCCAGGCGGTGTAGCGACCCCGGCGACGGGCCACCTGCAGGGGGAGGCCGAAGGTCTCGGTGAGGGAGTCGTCGGTGAGGACGTCGTCGAGCAGCCCGGCGGCGACCACGCGGCCCCCGCGCAGGAGCATGCCGTGCGTGTAGCCGGGCGGGATCTCCTCGACGTGGTGGGTGACCAGCACCGAGGCGGGAGCCTCCGGGTCGAGGGCGAGCGTGGACAGTCGCGACACCAGGTCCTCCCGGCCGCCGAGGTCGAGACCGGCCGCGGGCTCGTCGAGCAGGAGCAGCTCCGGGTCGGTCATCAGCGCCCGCGCGATCAGGGTGCGCTTGCGCTCGCCCTCGGACAGCGTCCCGTAGGCGCGGTCGATGAGCCTGCCCATGCCGAGCGTGTCGAGCAGGTGCCGGGCGCGCTCGGTGTCCTGGGTGTCGTATGCCTCGCGCCAGCGGCCCAGCACGCCGTACCCGGCGCTGACCACGACGTCGCTGACGATCTCGTCGGCGGGCACGCGGATGCCGAGGTTGGCCGAGGTCAGCCCGATCCGGGGGCGCAGCTCGAACAGGTTGACGCGCCCGATCCGATCGCCGAGCACGTGCACGGTGCCCGCGGTCGGGTGCATCTCGGCGCCGGCCAGGCGCAGCATGGTGGTCTTGCCGGCGCCGTTCGGGCCGAGCACGACCCAGCGTTCGTCCAGCTCGACCCGCCAATCGACATGGTCGAGCAACGTCGCGGGACCGCGCCGGACGGCGACATCGTCCATCGCGATCACGAGGTCGTCGATCTCGGTCGGTGTGACGCCGGGCGCGGGCGGGGTTCCGGGAGTGGCCACACCCCTATCCTGGCCGATCGTGCCGGTCTTCCCCTTGGGTGCCCATCCCGACGATCACGGAACGCGCTTCGCCGTGGCCTCTACCAGCGCGGAGGTGGTCGAAGTATGCCTGGTCGACGGCGCGGGCGAGGACGACGCCGATGCGGACGAGGGGTCGGGCGGGCTGACCGAGCGGCGGATCGAACTGAGCGAGCACACGTTCGGGGTGTGGCACGGCCACGTACCGGGCGTGCGGGCCGGACAGCGCTACGGATTCCGGGTGCACGGGCCGTACCGGCCGTTCCACGGCGTGCGGGCGAACCCGCAGAAGATCCTCGTCGACCCGTACGCGAAGCAGGTCACCGGACGCGTCACCGATCTCGAGGCCGCGCGTGGGTGGGTCGACGACCCGATGACCGGCCGGCCCAGCACGGTGAACTCGCTCGGGCATGTCCCGCTGTCGGTCGTCGTCGCCCCGGGCGGGGCGCCGGTGACACCCCGGCCGGACGTCCCGTGGTCGGAGACCGTGATCTGCGAGCTGCACGTTCGCGGCTACACCCGCGAGCACCCGGACGTCCCGCCGGAGCAGCGCGGAACCTACCTCGGGCTCGCGCACCCGTCGGTCGTCGAGCACCTGGCCCGGATCGGGGTGACCGCCGTCGAGCTGCTGCCGGTGAACGCGATCGCCGAGGAGCCGCCGCTGCTCGAACGTGGCGCGACGAACTACTGGGGCTACTCCACGCTGGGCTTCCTGGCTCCGCACCCGGGCTATGCGAGCGTGCGGGGCGCGGAGATCACCGAGTTCGCGACCATGGTCGACGCGCTGCACGCGGCCGGGATCGAGGTGATCCTCGACGTCGTCCCGAACCACACGTGCGAGGGCGGCGTCGGCGGTACGACGATCTCCTACCGCGGCCTGGACGCCCCGGCCTACTACTCGCTGGGCGGGTCCGGGCACGACAACGACATCACCGGCACCGGCAACACCCTCGACGCCGGGTCCCCCACGGTGATCCGGCTGGTCTGCGACGCGCTGCGGCACTGGGTTCAGGCCTTCGGCGTGGACGGGTTCCGGATCGACCTGGCCAGCGTGCTCGGACGGCCTCGTTCCGGTGCGTTCGACGCGCACTCGGCGCTGCTCACCGCGATCGCCCAGGACCCGATCCTGTCCACCTGCAAGCTGATCGCCGAGCCGTGGGACGCCACCGGTGAGGGCTACCGGGTGGGTGGGTTCGGCGTCGCCTGGTCGGAGTGGAACGGGCGCTACCGCGACGCCGTGCGCGACTTCTGGCGCGGGCACGGCGGGGTCGCCGAGCTGGCGTCGCGGATGACCGGCAGCTCGGACATCTACGGATCCTCCGGGCGGCGGCCGTGGGCCTCGGTCAACTTCGTCACCGCGCACGACGGGTTCACCTTGCGTGACCTGGTCTCCTACGAGCGCAAGCACAACGAGGGCAACGGCGAGGGCAACCGGGACGGCACCGACGACAACCGGTCGCAGAACTTCGGCGTCGAGGGCGAGACCGACTCCCCCGAGGTACGGGAGGCACGGATGTCGACGGCGCGGGCGATGCTGGCCACGCTGCTGCTCTCGGTCGGCACCCCGATGCTGCTCGGCGGCGACGAGCGCTGGCGCACCCAGAGCGGCAACAACAACCCCTACTGCCGCGACGACGAGACGTCCTGGATGGACTGGACGGCCACCGACGAGTCGCGGGCGCTGGCCGCGTTCACCGCGCGGGTCGCCGAGCTGCGCCGGGAGTCGCCGGTGCTGCACCGCGACCAGTTCTACGTCGACGGCGAGGTGCTGTGGTGGCACCCGTCCGGCCGCCCGATGGAGGACCACGACTGGCACCACGACGGCAACCGGACACTGGTCGTCCTGCTCGCCGACTACTGGCTGTTGCTCCTGCACTCCGGGCCCGAGCCGGTCGACTGCGTGCTGCCCGGCGAACACGGTTTCGACCCGGTCCTGGACACCAGCACCTCCGACGGCCACCCCGCCGACAAGGAGACCGTCCCGGCCGGATCAACGCTCACCCTCCCGGCCCAGTCCGTTCAGCTCCTCCGGAGCCGGTAGCCGCGAACACACAGCCGTCGAATCCGGCCGCGGTGTTCCGGACGGATTCTTCACCGGCCGGAAGAACCCGTGGCCCGCCCCGAGCCACCGGATTCCGACCCGACCTGCGGCGTTCGCGCAACGACCGCCGATTTGTCGATCGGTGAAATACGGACGGTTGTCCCGCCGGTGTGATCCCGCCTACTGATGAGGGAGGGAATTTCCATCACGAGGCGGGAGCGCCGATGAGCGACAGACGGAACACCGGACGAGACCGGGGAACCCTCCGATGAGCGCCCTGCTGACCGCGCGGGCGCGCCAGACGCTGGTCGCGGTACTGCGGCACGCGTTCCCGCACGACACGTTCCCGCTCGGGCCCTACCAGCGCGCGGCCGAGTCGGTGCTGGATGCGGCCGGGACCAACCCGCGCACGCTGGCCCAGCTCCTGCAGGGCCTCGACGACCTGGACCGGCTGCGCGATCAGCCGTTCACCGACCTGGACGCCGAGCAGGCCGGGGCGCTGCTGCGGGGCGTGCAGGACACCCCGTTCTTCATCGCCATCGTCGACGTCGCCGTGGTCGCGCTCTACGACGACCACGAGGTGTGGAGCGTGCTCGGCTACGAGGGCCCCTCGTTCGACAAGGGCGGCTACATCGACCGCGGATTCGACGACCTGGACTGGCTCCCCGAGCCGCGGGTGGAAGAGGTGTCCTCATGACCCGGTTCGGCTACGACGACTCCGACGTCGTCGTGATCGTCGGCTCCGGCGCCGGCGGCGGGACGCTGGCCAACGAGCTGTGCCAGCAGGGGATCAAGACCGTCGTCCTGGAGGCAGGCCCGCACCTGACCGGCGAGGACTACGTCAACGACGAGTGGGAGGCGTTCGGGCAGATGGCCTGGACCGACCCGCGCACCACCTCCGGTGGCTGGCAGATCGCGCGGGACTTCCCGAACCTGCCGGCCTGGATCGTCAAGGCCGTCGGCGGCACCACCACGCACTGGGCCGGCGCCTGCCCGCGGTTCAAGCCGCACGAGTTCATGGCCCGGTCCGCCTACGGCGACCTGGACGGCACCTCGCTGCTGGACTGGCCGATCACGCTGTCCGAGCTGGAGCCCTACTACGACCGGGCCGAGATCAAGATGGGGGTCACCCACCGGCACGGGCGGCCGCCGCTGCCGGCGAACAACAACTACAAGGTGTTCGCCAACGGAGCGGACAAGATCGGCTACCGGCAATACGCGACCGGCCCGTACGCCACCAACGCCGAGCCCTACGACGGGCGCCCGGCGAGCGTGCAGGACGGGTTCAACTTCCAGGGCGACAAGCAGGGCGCGAAGTGGTCGACGCTGGTCGCCGAGCTGCCCAAGGCGGCGAAGACAGGAAAGCTGGACCTGCGCCCGGACAGCCACGCCGCGCAGATCCTGCACGACGGGCAGGGCCGGGCCACCGGCGTGGCCTACGTCGACCGCAACGGCACGCTGCGCCGCCAGCGCGCCGCGGTGGTCTGCGTGGCCGGCAACTCGATCGAGACCCCGCGGCTGCTGCTGCTCTCCGCGTCCGCCCGGTTCCCGGACGGTCTCGCGAACTCGTCCGGCCAGGTGGGCCGCAACTACATGCGCCACACCACGGCCACCGCGTGGGGGCAGTTCGACAAGCCGGTGAACATGCATCGCGGCGAGACGATGGCCGGGATCATCGCCGACGAGTCCCGCCTGGACACCGGGCGCGGGTTCGCCGGCGGCTACTACATGCAGACGATCGCGCTCGGCCCGGCGTTCTTCGGCAAGTTCGTCGCCCCCGGCAGCTGGGGTCCCGAGCTGGCCGCGATCGTCGACGGCTACCGCAACACCGCCGGCATGTGGATCATCGGCGAGGACATGCCGCAGTCCGGCAACCGGATCACGCTGAGCGGCGACACCACCGACGCGCACGGCCTTCCGGTGGCCAACGTGCACTTCGACGACCACCCCAACGACGTCGCGATGCGCCGGCACGGTGTGGCGCAGGGCACCGCGGTCTACAACGCGGTCGGCGCGGTGCGCACGATCGAGACGCCGCCGTACCCGTCCACGCACAACCTGGGCACCGCCCGGATGAGCGAACGACCGGGCGACGGCGTGCTGGACCGGTTCGGCCGCACGCACGACGTGCCGAACCTGTTCGTCAGCGACGGCAGCCAGTTCACCACCGGTGCGGCCGCCAACCCGACCCTGACGATCGTGGCGCTGGCCTGCCGGCAGGCCGAGTTCATCGCCCGCGAGCTGAACAAGACGCTGGTCTGAGAACCCCTCTCAGGAGAAGGAGCACACCCATGGCCGGCCCACCCGACCCGTACGACTTCCTGCCCGACGTCGCGACGTTCGAGCTGTCCAGCACCGACGTCTCCGATCAGGTCCCGCTGAAGCCGCCGCAGGTCAGCGGCATCTTCGGGGCCGGAGGCGAGGACGTGTCCCCGCAGCTGAGCTGGCGCGGGTTCCCGAGCACGACCCGCAGCTTCGCGGTCACCTGCTACGACCCGGACGCGCCCACCGCCAGCGGCTTCTGGCACTGGGCCGTCCTCGACATCCCGGTGGAGGTGACCTCGCTGCCGGCCGACGCGGGCAGCGCCGACGGGTCCGGCCTGCCGGAGGGCGCGATCACCCTGCCCAACGACGCCGGCCTGGTCCGGTACCTGGGCGCGGCCCCACCGGAGGGCCACGGTGAGCACCGCTATCACTTCGTCGTGCACGCGGTGGACGTGGCGAGGCTGGGCGTGCCGAAGGGCGCGACGCCGGCGTTCCTCGGCTTCAACCTGTTCACCCACACCCTGGCCAGGGCCCGGATCACCGCCCTCTACGGCCGCTGACAACCGACACCCTCGTGAGTGGTTATCGCTGCTATAGCAGCGATAACCACTCACAGGGCCGGAGGCCGATGGCATTCGGGGCACCTGCTCACGCCGGACAGGCCGGCCAGCTTGTTCCCCAGCCGGAAGCCGTGCCCGTGCCCGCCGCGCACCAGGTAGCCCTCGTGGGCCAGCGTGTTGAGCAGGTGATAGGTCGTGCCCAGCTTGAACCCGGCCCGCCGCGCGACCGCCTTCGCCGTGACCGGGCCATCCGCGGCGGCCACCACCTCGAGCACCCGCAGTGCGCGCTGCGCCGAGCCGATCAGCCCGCTCGGCTCGCGGGCCGGCTGGTCGGCTCCCTGCAGCGCCGTGCTCACCCCCGCTCCCGCGGAGTGCGGATCCCGTACTGCGTGATCCGGCGGTAGACCGTGGCCCGGCTCATCCCCAGCCGGGACGCGGCGTGCGCGACGCTGAGCCCGTCCCGCAGGCAGGCGACGATCTCGTCCCGCTCCACGGTCTCCATCCGGGTCAGCCGTCGGCCGGCACCGCCGAACACCTCGGCCGGCAGGTGCCGGGCGTCGACGACGTCGGCGCGGGTGACCGCGGTCCGCACCACCTGGCGCAGCTGCGCGACGTTGCCCGGCCAGTGGAACGTGCTCAGCGCGCGGCCGGCCGCCGGGGTGAACCGCACCGGGCGCCCGCGGACCGCCCGGCCGAAGTAGCCGGCCAGCGGCAGCACGTCGTCGAGCCGGTGCCGCAGGGCCGGGACCTCGACGAACGTGTCGATCAGCGTGCCGAGGGGCTCCGGAACCCGGGCCGGGTCGCAGGCGGTCACCGTGAACGAACGCCTGGCCAGGACCGTCGTCGCCGTCCCGGTGGCGGCGACGGTCCTGGCCAGCTCGGCCGCTGCCCGCGACGGCAACCCGTCCACCCGGCCCACGACGATGCTCGTGTTGGGCTTGCCCAGCTCCGGGGCCCACAGACCGAGCCAGGCCTGGGTGTCCTGCGGCTCCGGGGGCCGGGCGGTGAGCACCCGGTCGTGCGGGTGTACCGCGGCGAGCGCCTCGGCGAGCAGCGCGACCTTGCCTGCGCCCGGCTCGCCGACGACCCCGACCGACCGGCCCTGCGACAGCGCCGAGCGGACCTCGGCCAGCGCGGTGCGCCAGCCGGCCGAGAGCAGGGGCCGCGCCGGCTCGTCGTCGCGGGCGGTGTGCACCCGGAACACCTCGCCGCGGGCGACCGGGCGGGGTGTGCGGCCGCGGCCGCGGGCCAGCATCAGCGCCGACGTGTGCCCGGCCGCCATCCGGGCCAGCGCCAGCAGCAGGCCGTGCGACTGCTCGGACCAGGTCGTCAGGTTGACGCAGCCGACCAGCTCCCCGGTCACCGGGTCGGTGACCGGGACGGCCGCGCACGTGTAGTCCCACAGCTCGGTGCAGTAGTGCTGATCGGCCCGGACCAGCGACGGGGCGCGGTCGGCCAGCGCCAGCCCGAGGCCGGTCGTCCCGGCCTCGCGCTCGGAGTAGTCGAAGCCCGGCGCCAGGTAGACGTCATCGAGGGCACGCAGCAGCCCCCGTTCGCTGCAGACCCGTCCGAGCACCATGCCGTCGGCGTCGGTGAGCATCAGGCTCACCGGCTCCCCGGTCAGCGTCTCCTCCAGGCCGAGCAGCACCTCGTGACCGCATTCGTAGAACAGCGAGCCGGTGTCGACGCCGCCGGTGAACACCGGGCTCACCGAGTCCAGCGAGATCCCGTAGCTCTCGCTGCGCCGCCAGGACTCGGTCAACCGGTCGGGCGGCGTCGCGACGCCCCGCGACGTCGCGAGCCGCTCCCGCTGCGAGACCCGACCACCGTCGCCCATGCCGCACCTCCGCCACGCGCCGTTGCGTTCACCACTCCCCGGCACTGTGACACAGGTGACCCTAAGCGGGAGGCCGTGTCCGTCTCACGCTGAGACGAACTCCGGCGGGATCCGCGGCTGTGCTGCCGCGCGCTACCCGGCGAGCACCAGCTTCGCCAGCTCCGCCGACGAGGCCAGGTGCGGGTGGCTGGGCAGGACCCGCACCGTGTACCCGGTCAGCCCGGCGTGCGGCAGCGGCACGACGACCTCGTAGCGGTCCCCGCCGCCGTCCGCGCCACCCTGGTGCTCCATCGCCACCGTGGTCGGATCGGCCAGCTCGTCGGTGTCGTCCACCCGGCCCACCACGGCCTCCACCGTCACGTCGGCCGGGTCCAGCCCGGCCAGCTCGACGGTGGCGCGCACGGTCATCGGCGAGCCGACGACCGGGGTGTCCGGCAGCCCGGAGGCATCCACCCCGAGCACCTGCAGGCGGGTCCACGCGGCGTTCAGACGGGCGCGGTAGCCGGCCACGTCACGGGCGGCGGCGTAGTCGTCGGCGGCGGCCACGGCGGCGGCACGGGCGGCCGGGAGGTACCAGTCGTGGACGTACTCGCCGACCATCCGGGTCGCCTGCACCTGCGGCCGCAGTGTCTCCAGGGTGTGCCGGACCAGCTCCACCCAGCGCGTCGGAACGCCCTCGGTACGGTCGTAGAACGCGGGCGTGACCTGGGTGGCGAGCAACTCGTAGAGGGCGTTCGCCTCCAGGTCGTCGCGCCGGGTCGGGTCGTCGACCCCGTCCGCGGTGGGGATCGCCCAGCCGTTGGAGCCGTCGTAGAGCTCGTCCCACCAGCCGTCGCGGATGGAGAGGTTGAGCCCGCCGTTGAGCGCGGACTTCATGCCGGAGGTGCCGCAGGCCTCGAGCGGGCGCAGCGGGTTGTTCAGCCAGACGTCACAGCCCCAGTAGAGATAGCGGGCCATCGACATGTCGTAGTCGGGCAGGAACACGATCCGGTCCCGGACCTCGGGGTCGTCGGCGAACCGGACGATCTGCTGGATCAGCGCCTTGCCGCCGTCGTCAGCCGGGTGCGACTTGCCGGCCACGATCAGCTGCACCGGGCGGTGCGGGTCGAGCAGCAGGCTGCGCAGCCGTTCCGGGTCGCGCAGCATCAGCGTCAGGCGCTTGTAGGTCGGTACCCGGCGGGCGAATCCCACGGTGAGCACGCCCGGGTCGAAGACGTGGTCGGTCCAGCTCAGCTCCGGAGTGGACGCGCCGCGCTCCAGCCAGGCCGCGCGCACCCGGCGGCGGACCTCGTCGACGAGCCGGGAGCGCAGCGTGTTCCGCAGAGCCCACAGCTCGCCGTCACTCACCTCCTCCGGAGGGGTACCGACGTGGTGACGACCGCCCGGGGTCGGGTCGCCGAGCAGCGCGGTGATCTCCCGGGCCTCCCAGGTGTGGCCGTGCACGCCGTTGGTGACCGAGCCGATCGGCACCTCGTCGCGGTCGAAGCCGGACCAGATCCCGCCGAACATCCCGCGCGAGACCGCGCCGTGCAGCCGCGAGACCCCGTTCGCGCGCTGGGCCAGGCGCAGGCCCATGTGCGCCATGTTGAACGTCTCCGGGTTCTCCTCCGCCCCCAGCGCGAGCAGCCGGTCGGTGGGCAGGCCCGGCAACAGGCGGTCGGTCAGGTAGCGCCGCACCAACTCCAGGCCGAACCGGTCGATGCCCGCGGGGACCGGGGTGTGGGTGGTGAACACGGTGCCGGCGCGGACCGCGGCCAGCGCCTGGTCGAAGTCCAGCGGCTCGGAACAGTTCCCCTGGGACGTATCCGCGCACAGCTCGCGGATCCGCTCCAGGCCCAGGAAACCGGCGTGCCCCTCGTTGGTGTGGAACACCTCGGGCGTGGTGTGCCCGGTGGCGGCGCAGTAGGCGCGCACGGCACGCACGCCGCCGACGCCGATCAGGATCTCCTGGGAGATCCGGTGGTCCTGGTCGCCGCCGTAGAGACGGTCGGTGATGCCGCGCAGATCCGGGTCGTTGTCCTCGATGTCGGTGTCGAGCAGCAGCAGCGGCACCCGCCCGACCTGGGCCCGCCAGACCCGCGCGGTGAGCGTCCGGTCGTCCGGCATCGCGACCGCGACGTGCACCGGGGCGTCCCCGCCGCCGTCAGCGCTGCCGTCAGCACCGCCGTCGGTGAGCAGCTGCAGCGGCAGGCCCTGCGGGTCGATCGCCGGGTAGTGCTCGAGCTGCCAGCCGTCGAGCGAGAGCGACTGGCGGAAGTAGCCCGACCGGTAGAGCAGCCCGACCGCGATCAGCGGGACACCCAGGTCGGAGGCGGCCTTGAGGTGGTCACCGGCCAGCACGCCGAGACCGCCGGAGTAGTTCGGGAGTACCTCGGAGACGCCGAACTCCATCGAGAAGTACGCGATCGCGCCCGGCAGGTCGGGGGTGTCCTCGCGGTTGTCCTGATACCAGCGCGGGCCGGACAGGTACTCGGTGAGCTCGTCGGAGAGCTCGCGCACCGTCACGACGGTCTCGGCGTCGGCGGCCAGCTCGGCGAGCCGGGAGCTGGGGATCTCGCCCAGCAGCCGGACCGGGTCCTGGCCGCAGCGCTGCCATGCCTCGAGGTCCAGGGAGGCGAACAGGTCCCTGGTCGGGGCGTGCCAGGTCCAGCGCAGGTTCGTGGCCAGCGCCTGCAGCGGGGCGAGCTGGGCGGGCAGCTGGGCACGGACGGTGAATCGGCGCAGGGCTCTCACGGGCGCGAAGCGTACGAGACGAGAGGAGCGGAGCGGGAACGAGCATCGGCACTGCACTGCGGTCCCGACACGCGCCCGGCCCGCCCGGCCACCGGTCGACAC
>JAKDNL010000713.1 GCA_030451825.1 Pseudonocardia sp.
CTGGTCGCCGCCGACGTCGCGATCACCGTGTTCGCGCCGATGGAGAAGGAGGCCGTCACCGCCGACATCGCCGCGGTCGTCGAGCACCTCCTGCGCGCCGGCGTCGCGGGCGTCGCCCGGTGACCGACCCGCACCACCGTCGGCCCCACCGCGGCGGCGGCGCCGCGGCCGAGGGTGCTTCCGCCGGAAGCACGCCCCGCGGGGCGGGCCCGGAGGTGGGGGAGTGGGTACTGCTGCAGACCAGCGTCCGGCCCGCGGTCCGGGACCTGGTCCGCTCGGTCTGCAACGGCGTCACGAGAGCGGTCGGGGAGCGCTACACGCTGCGCCAGTTCCTCACCGAGGCCGTCGAGCACCACGCCCACCGGCTCGCCGACCGCTACAACGACGGCCGGCCCTGGCCGACCGACCCGCGCCCGCTCCCGCCCGGGCGCAGCCTCGGCGACCCTCCGGGTGCTTCCGCCGGAAGCACCCCGACCCCGCAGCAGTAGCCCGGCTACCGGCGTCGGGTGCGGCGCACCGTCGGCCGGTCCATCGGGTCCCCGGTCAGCTCCCTCGACACCCGCACCGTGTGCACCCGCACCGGCTCCGGGAGGCCCTCCAGGCCCTCGGCCAGGACGTCGAGCAGCTGCCCGCAGCCGGCAGCGACGTGCGGCAGCGACAACGCCGCCAGGTCCCCGTCCGCGGCGCCGCGGACCCATTCCGCCGCGGCCGGGACGGCGCGTTCGTCCGCGCGCAGCTGCTCGACCCGGCGCCGTTCCCGCTCGTTCACCCGGTCATCCTGCCGGGCGGCGCCGTCGACCACGAGGCGCGTTCCCGCGGGTGCTCGTCTCCCCGGCCGCGGTGCTGTCGGCGGGGTGGGGCGCTCAGGGCCGCGCAGGCCGAGGGAACCGCAGGTAGGACCCGCCTTCGGCGGGGCGGGTCTGTCGGCCCTGAGCTTCGCACGGCCTCACTCGCGATCAAGAGTGCTGCGCATCGCCTTCGGCGACGGCCTGACGGCCGCTCTTGACCGCGAGCCTCGGATGCCGTGCTAGCCGCTCGTGCGGTGGCGGGGTGAAGCGCCCGCCACCCCAAGGGGACGGGCCGACAGACCCGCCATCTCCGATCTCCGCGAGCGAGGAGGCCCCACCGATGGCCACGACGACCAGCAGCACAACCACGAGGGCCAGGACCCGGGGGAGCGGGGTCGAGCTGGACGCCCTGGCGTGCCCGGGGTGCGCTGAGCCCGTGGACACCGCGCCGCCAGTCAGCGGGGAAGACCGACCGGTACCCGGGTTCTGCCACCGCGACGGCTCCGAGCTGTGCCCCGACGGCACCGGGACCGCAGGTGAGCCGGTCGAGTTCGAACGCCTCCGGTGGCCGGCGTGATGCCGCCGAGCGAGGGCGACGTCACCCGGTGGGCAACCGCGATCCGGGCGGACCCGGGCGCTTACCGGCTCGACGCCTACGGCCCGCAGGTCACCGTCGAGCGAGCAGCCCGCTACTTCGCTACCTGGGCCGCCGACCAGGCCGCCGGGGTCCCGCCGCCGGCGTTGTGCCGTCGCTGCGGGTATCTCCTGCTGGCCACCCAGGTCGGGCAGCAGCTCCACCCGAGCTGTACCCCGCCGGCGCCTGGCGAGCGTTCAGGCCCAGTGACGTAGACGCCGCAGCCACCCGTCGGCACCCGGCGACCACGGATGAACCTCAGCATCGGCGGCGTCGACGAGGTACTCCCGTTCGTCCCGCAGGTACGCGAGCAGCTGCGCCGGCTCGAACACACCCACCCAGACCTGCCCGTCATAGACCCCGTCCGGCTGCCGGTTGACCGCGAAGTCCCGGGCGATCGCCGGGTTCCTGGTCCACGACATCCCGAACCGGCGGTCCGCCGTCGCGCCCCGGAACAGCCGGCGCGCCAACAGCGGGCGCCGAACCCGCCGGGCCGAGGCCTCCCCGGAGGCCCACACGAAGTACCCCGCGTGATCGACCATCGCCCGCCACGCCGCCGGGTCACCGAGAGGATCGGCCCGCGAGCGGCAGCGCCAGACCGGCGGCAGCTCCTCCACCATCTGGTCCGGAGCGACCTCGCCCGCCCGGTACCGCGCGTACAGGTCGACGGCGGCGCGATCCCACCCCCTGTCGCCCACATGAGGACCCGGGTACGGGTCCGGCGCCGCTGGCCAGGTCATCTCCGGCTCAGATCTCGGGGCGCCCGCACAAACCCGGGACCTCTGCCTTGGCCCGGCGCACGAGCTGTTCGTAGTCGGTGTCGGAGAGGGCCAGGGTGGTGTAGCGCAGCCCGTCGAGCAGCTCGTCGAGCCGGTAGGGCGGGGTCACCGCGTCGGAGTGGTGTCCCAGCTTGGACATCAGGTCCGCGATCAGGAGCATCGCCCGGTGTTGGTCATGCGACCACGCCCATGCGAGCACCTGGCCGAACTCGTTGATGGGGTGGAGCGGGTCTTGGCGCCCGGACCGCACGGTCGCGGTGAGTACCTCGGTCGCGGTGATCTCGGCGCATCCATTGAGCAGGCATCTGAGGACGTCCGTGGGCACCGGGACGGTGCGGGTCGAGTTCGGTTCGCGGTCAGTCATCAGGAGCTGCTTCCCGTCGAGCGCCGGTCATGGCTGGTCCGCGCCAGTGTGCAACCGGGTACCGACAGCCCGACGCGGAACCGGCAGCAACCCGTCACAGTCGTGATCGGCTCTCCCGCTCTCGGCGCCTGGCCGGGGTGCTTCCGCCGGAAGCACTGGAGGTCGGATCACCTGGAGTGAGCGCATAACCATCCGCCGCCGGTGCGCATGATCGGACATTTCGGGTGCTTGCAGGGCCGATAACCGGAGCGGCTCGCGTTCGGCCAGGTCACGCGAGCCGGTAATAGACATTATGTTCGATTACCGGCCGGTAAGTGCTTGCTAGGTGCTTGCTGATGGGAGCGCTCGTCACGCCCGGTCGTCGTCGTCCGACAGCAGCGCAGCCAGCTCGGCGTCGACGTCGTTTGCGCCGGCCGGGTCGAGCAGCGTGGCCGCCCGGAAGCTGCGCGAGTCGATCGAGGCCATCAGCTGGTCGTGCGCCGCGGCCCGGGCCGGGGGGTCGAGGAACAACGGAGCGAGAAGTCTCGTCGGACCCGGGGTCGGCCCCGG
>JAKDNL010000714.1 GCA_030451825.1 Pseudonocardia sp.
CCCCCCCCCCCGGCCCCCCGGCCGCGGTGGCCCCCCCGGGGGCGGCGGGGGCCCCCCCCCCGCCCCCGGGGGGGGGGCCACGTCGATGATCCGCGTCGACTGTGTGGGCCGGATGGACTTCGTCTACGCCGAATCCGCGCGCCGTTCACCCGGCCCGCGGCCGCAGAGTGCCCTCCTGAGCCACGGTGGCGAGGAGCCGGCCCGCAGGATCGCGCATCCGGCCGTGGCAGACGGCGCGCCCGTCGCCGGCCCACTCCGACTCCATCGCGTGGTCGAGCCAGTCGTCGGCTCGGGGCGCGCGGTGAAACCACAGCGTATGGTCCAGGCTCACCGCCCGGGCGCGCGGATCGCCCATGACCATTCCGTGCGGCAGCAGCGCCGTCGAGAGCAGCAGCAGATCCGAGGCGTAGGCCAGCGCCGCGGCGTGCACCAGCGGATCCGCGGGCAGCGGATCCGCGGCCCGCACCAGCACCCGCTGGTGCGGCGGGGGCCGCTCGCCGCGGACCACCGCGTCCCGGGGCGGCGGCTCGGGGAAGGCCACCTCGAGCGGCAGCACCGCCCGCAGCGCCGCGACCCAGCTCAGCGTCTCCTCCGACGCTTCGGCGAGGCCGCCCCGCAGGTCGGGCCCCGAGACCCCGCGACTCGGGGCCCCGCGGTGCGCGAGTCGCGATGTCCCCGGCTCGACCGCCTCGTGACCGAGCCCGGGACGGACGCCGGCGAAGGAGGCCAGCACTGTCACCAGCTCGCGGCCGTGCTGGCGGACCGACACCCGACGGACGGTGCGGCCCACGCCCCCGCGCACCGGCTCGACCATGAGGTCGAGGACACTCGCCGGGTCGCCCGGCTCGAGGAAATGGGCGTGCAGAGAGTGCGGGCCCTGGTCCGACGGGACGTCGCGGCCGGCCGCGACCAGGGCCTGGGCCACGAACTGGCCGCCGAACACCTGCGGCGTCGACGGCTGCGGCGACCCCGCGCGGAATGCCCGCGGGCCCGTCCGCGCGAGGTCGAGCAGCTCGGCCAGCGTCGTTCCCACGGGCTGGGCTCAGCGCGCCGGGCGCGGGTGCCGCACGCCGAAGGTCATCTCCCGCATGCTCCCGATCGGCGGCACGTCCTGGCCCAACCACGACGGGGTCGCTGTGTGGCCCGCCTCCGGGCGGGCCCACTCGATCTCGCCCCAGTCGGCGCGGGAGAGCGGGTCGGTCGCCGCGTCCCCCGCCTCCGTGCGCGCGGCCTGATATGCCTGGTTGAACAGCTTCATCTCGGCGATCGTCCACCAGTCGTCCTCCGACGACCAGCGCCCGCCACCGGCGTAGGTGATGACCTGCAGCGAGGGGAACTCCAGCGGCGGGCGACCCGCCACCGGGTTGTCAGCCCGGTTGAGCACCTTGTAGACGATCCGGCCGCCGTCGATGACGTGCCACAGCAGCGGCGAGTACACATGCGCGGCGAAGGACATGGTGCCCTCCAAGAACCGCTGGATCTCCGACGGGCCGTGGAAGGTGCCCCAGAAGTGGTCGTTGTAGGTCGCGTCCTCGGTAAACAGCTGCGACCAGGCCTTCCAGTCCTCGTTCACCGGGCCCGTGCGGAAGTAATGCCTGAAGGCCTCCTCGACCTCGTCGCGTCCGGCGTCGACCGGTGGCACTGTGCTCATCGCGTGTGCTCCTCTCCGGACCGGGTCCCGGTCCGATGTCTCCTGCGTGGTCTCACACGTCCTCCCGCATGCCGGTGGCGCCGCGGCGCCGCCTGCCCAGCAGCAGGACCGACCCGCCCAGCAGCAGCCAGGCTCCGAAACTGGCCCAGGCGATCGCCTGGTGGCCCAGCGCGCCCAGCAGCAGCGCGATCGTGAAGGGGGCGGCCACGTTGGTCAGCCGGCCAGCCGAGAATGCGATGCCGCTCCCCCGCGCACGCACCTCGGTCGGGAACTCCTCCGCCATGTAGGTGTTGAGTACCGGCGAGGTGATCCCGGCGAAGAAGAAGACCGCGCCGCCGGCGAGCAGGAGGAGCAGGTGGTCGGTCGCCAGCCCGAACGCGAGCGCGGCGAGCGCCCCGATCAGGCCGATCCCGATCAGCATCGCCCGGCGCGGGAACCGGTCGGCGACCACGATGGCTACCAGCGACCCCACGAGCGACCCGAGCGTGAGGTTGGCGGCGGTCGAGAGCGCGGAGGCCGCGTCGAACCCGCGGGCGCCGAGGATCGTCGGCGTCCAGGTGGTGGTCACCTGCATCGTTGCCGAGTAGCAGATCCAGCAGATCATCAGCATCAGCGTGGTGGCTGCGAGCCGGCCGCGAAACAGTGCGGCGAAGGGCAGCTCGCGGGCCCGGGCAGGCCCGGCACCAGCCTCGTGCACGAGCTCGGGCACGACCGGCTCCGGTAGCGGGCCACGGCGGGCCGCGGTGCTCTCCTCGATGCCGCGCAGGGCCTGCTCGGCCTCCTCGGTGCGGCCCTTGGCGACCAGCCACCGGGGCGACTCGGGCAGCCGCCAGCAAGCGGGCACCACCAGCAGGCCGAGCAGGCCGAGCGCGAAGATGATCCGCCAGCCGTGCTCCCCCATCGGGACCACGACGCCGGCCAAGTGGGTCAGCCCGACGGTGGCCAGGGTGCCGACCGAGACCGCCACCGCGAGGGCGAGCGCCCGCCTGCGGTGCGGGAACACCTCGCTCAGGTAAACCACCACCCCGACGTACGCCGCGCCGAGGAACACGCCGGTGAGCAGGCGCAACAGGACCAGCACCGTGATGTTCGGCGAGAGCGCGGCGAGCGCGGAGAACAGCGCCATGCCGGCCATGCCCCAGATCAGCGGGGTGCGCCTGCCCAGACGGTCACCGAGCTGGCCGGCGGCCACGGCACCGGCCAGCAGACCGAGGTACATGGCGGAGACCGCGAAGGCGACCCCCTGCAGGCCCACGCCGAGGTGCTCGCGCAGGGCGGAGGCAGCCATCCCGACGGCGCCCTGGTCACCGACCTCGAAGACGAAGGTCAGGCCGGCCAGGAGCATGACTCGGCGGTGGAAGGGCCCGGTGGGCAGACGGTCGAGTCGGGCACCGACGGAAGCCAGGGTGACCGGGCCGGTGGTGGTGGGTGGCTGCGGTGACGACGTCATTGACATCTCC
>JAKDNL010000715.1 GCA_030451825.1 Pseudonocardia sp.
GTCCTTCGGAGGAGTGGGGTCCTTCGGAGGAGTGGGGTCCTGCCTCGGCCCTCAGCGTGTCCGGCGGCTCGTAGGGGCCGCGGTGCGCGGACCAGGCCGGCGCGTCGCCGCCGTCGGCCTCCGGGCCACCGCTCGGGCTCGACCCGATCCGTGCCCCCTGACGACCGGAGAGCACACCCTCCAGCTCGGTCCACGGGACGTCCGGGTTCTGCCAGCCCACCCGGCGAGTGTAGTCGAACATATATTCGACCGACAATGACCCGGAGCCCGTCCGGTGCCGACCGCTCCCCAGCGTCGACACCGGACGGCTCCGGTCGGAGAGGGCGGCCGGTCCGAACGGCCACCCCTGTGCTGTGACCACAGTCCACCAGTCGTAGCTGTGTAAGAGCTGAGACGAAGCCGTGAGTGAGCCGTGGATCGCGCACGCTGGGTGATCACAGTGTGGACAACTCCTGTGGACAACTGTTGTGGACAACTCCGGACGGCCCTGGGGTGGCACGATGCCCGCGACCGAACCGGGCATCGGGGGGCACATGCGATCCATCAGACGGCGCGTTCTGGCAGCCGTCGCCGTGCTGGCGACGACGACGGTCCTCGCGGCGTGCGCGGACCAGCCGGCCGGCCCCGGCGTCGCGGCGCCGTCGGGCATCGGGGCCCCGGACGGACCGGGCGGTGGGCAGAACCCGGGCGACCCGGAGCTGCCGCAGCGCCTGGCCGCGGCGGCGAGCGGTCAGGACGCGTTCGCCCACCTGCAGGCCCTGGAGCGGATCGCCGACCAGAACAAGGGCAATCGCGCCGTCGGCACCCCGGGCTACGACGCGAGCGTCGAGTACGTGGCCGGCGCGCTGCGGCAGGCCGGCTACGACGTGGCGACCCCGTCGTTCGACGTCCGCACGTTCTCCGCGCAGGACCAGCGTCTGACCGTCGGAACCGAGCCGGTGCAGTCCTCGGTGCTCGGCTTCTCCCCCGCGACGCCGCCGGGCGGGGTCACCGCGCCGCTGTTCGTCGTCGCCCAGGACCCGACGTCGGGCTGCGAGGCGGCCGACTTCGCCGGGATGCCCCGGGGCGCGATCGCGGTGGTGCTGCGCGGCACCTGCCCGTTCGGGCAGAAGTCGCAGCTCGCCGGCCAGGCCGGCGCGGCCGGGGCGGTCGTGGTCAACACCGAGGACGCCCCGCTCTCCGCGACCCTCGGCGACACCCCCGGCGTCATCCCGACCACGGCGGTGAGCAAGAGCGCCGGGCAGAGCCTGGCCGGCCGGGGCGGCACCCGGGCGACCCTGCTGCTGGCGACCACGCTGCAGCAGCAGTCCAGCCGCAACGTGATCGCGCAGACGAAGACCGGCGATCCGAACCGGGTGGTGATGGCCGGGGCGCACCTGGACTCGGTGCCCGAGGGCGCCGGGATCAACGACAACGGAAGCGGCAGCGCGGCGCTGCTGGAGATCGCGCAGAAGCTGGGCGCATCGCCGCCGACCGGACAGGCCGTGCGCTTCGCCTGGTGGGGCGCCGAGGAGCTCGGGCTGGTCGGGTCCACGAAGTACGTCGAGAGACTCTCCGACGCCGACCGGAAGTCGATCGCGGCGTACCTGAACTTCGACATGGTCGGCTCGCCGAACCCCGGCTATCTCGCCTACGACGGCGACGACTCCGACAACGAGGGCGCGGGGCCCGGCCCGGCGGGCTCCGCGGCCGTGGAGAAGGTGCTGGTCGAGAGCCTCGGGTCGGTCGGTGTGCGGGCCGAGGGCACCGACTTCGACGGGCGCTCGGACTACGGCCCGTTCATCGAGGCCGGAATCCCGGCCGGTGGGCTGTTCACCGGCGCCGAGGAACGCAAGACCCAGGAGCAGGCGCAGGCCTGGGGCGGGCAGGCCGGGGCGCCCTACGACCCCTGCTACCACTCGCAGTGCGACCGGCTGACCAATGTGGACCGCACCGCGTTCGACCGCAACATCGATGCGATGGCCCTCGGGATCGGCCGCCTGGCCGTGTCGCTGGACGGGATCCCGGCGAGGTAGGGCCTCGCGTTCGCCGACCGACCTCAGAGTGCGACGACCGCGATCTGCGGCACGAACCTCGTGAAGTCGTCGACGTTGATCGTTGCCAGCGTGTCGATGCCGTGGACCAGCATCGTCGCGACGATGTTCGCGTCGTGCACCTGCTTGCCGGTGCATCGCACTCCGGCAAGCAGCTCGAGCAGCCGAGCGGTGACCTTCTCGTTCTCCGCCAGGTGGGTCAGACGCTCCTGCAGAGCGCGCACGTTGCCGAGGGTGTCGGTCATACTCAGCCCGAGCCCGTTGTGCTGTTCCGGTCGCGTGGCCACAGACAGGTACTCCCGTAGGACCTGACCACTGGTGTAGAGCGTCGTACCCCGCGACGGCCAGTCGTCCAGCGCAGCGCGGGCGCCGGCGTGCTCTGCACGCCCGATGTCGCTGGCCGCGAGCAACACGTTGGTGTCGAGGACGATCCGATCAGCGCTGATGTTCGTTCCGCAAGCTGCTCTCAGCGACCCTCGTCGTCATAGACGTCCTCCCGCCGCCAGGTCGTCGTCCCGGTGGTGTGCGCAGTCACCAGCCGGATCGGGCTCGGAGCAGCCCGCGGAAGGGGCACGGCAGCGGAGTTCAGGATCTCCAGCACCTCTTGTTGCATCGATCGGCCGTGGTGCTCGGCCCTCTCACGGAGGGCGGCGAGCGTTGATTCCGAAACGTTGCGGATGTGGATCGCCGGCATCTTCATATGGTAGCGGTAGCGCTATCACCCGCGCTGCGCTTCGCCGTCCCGGGATCGGTCATGGGTTCTCAGTCGTAGACCCCGGTGACCCACCACCCCGACCCACGGTGGGCCAGCAGCAACGCGGCGCCGTCGGCGAGCACGACCTGGACACGGACGACCACCTCCGGCCCGGCCGCGCTCCCGGCACCCCACCACCGCTGACGGACCGGCCAGGGCCCGGACCAGTCCCGGACCTCACGCGGCGGCCGTCCGCTGTCGGCGAGCCGGGCCGGGGCCGATCCCAGCAGGTCGGGGGCGATCGCCCGGACCTCCGCACCGTCGGCGTCCAGGAGCTGCACCGGGATCGGTTCCGGCGGCACGGTCGCCGGCGACGG
>JAKDNL010000716.1 GCA_030451825.1 Pseudonocardia sp.
GACCACGAACAGGCCCATCCGGCGTGAGGCCGACACGTCGACCTCGGACGGCCCGCTGAGGCGCTGGTTCGCATCCGAGAGTTCGGCGTCGGCCATGCCGACACCGCGGTCCGAGATCTCGATCAGCAGTGACTCGTCGGTGGTGCGGGTCGTGCTCATCACGACCTGCGAGTCCGGCGGCGAGAAGTTCGTCGCGTTGTCGAGCAGCTCGGCGAGCAGGTGCACCAGGTCGTTCGCGGCGCGCCCGGCCACGGTGGCGGTCGGCGGCGTCTGGACCACGACCCGCTGGTACTGCTCGACCTCGGACACCGCGGCCCGGAGCACGTCCACCACCTGCACCGGGGCGACGTTGCGCTTGGCCAGGTCGGTACCGGCGAGGACCAGCAGGTTCTCGCTGTTGCGCCGCATACGGGTGGCCAGGTGGTCGAGCTGGAACAGGTTCGACAGCTGGTCCGGGTCCTGCTCGTTGCTCTCCAGCTGCTCGATGAGCTGCAGCTGGCGCTCGACCAGGGCCTGGCTGCGCCGCGACAGGTTGACGAACATGCTGTTCACGTTCTGCTGCAGCGCGGCCTGGTCGGCGGCGAGGCGGATCGCCTGGCCGTGCACCGCGTCGAACGCGCGGGCCACCTGGCCGATCTCGTCGCGGCTCTCCAGTGGGACCGGCTCGACCAGGGCGCTCGGCGCCTGGCCGGCGCGCATGCTCTGCACGGCCTGGGGCAACCTGCGCTCGGCCACGTCGAGTGCCGAGGTGCGCAGCACGCGCAGGGAGCGGACGAGCTGACGGCCCAGCAGCAGGATGATCCCGACGGTGAGCAGCAGGCCCAGCATCAGCAGCACCGAGTTCAGCCCGGCGGTGTTGCCGGCCTCCTCGGCCGCCTGGTTCCGGTCGCCGACGAACGCGTCCTCGGCCTGCTGCGAGGAGTTGCGCACCGCGGTCGTGGACCGGTCAACCGCCGCGTTCCAGGTCGCCGGGTCGGCCGCCACGGGCCGCTCGACCGGCGTGGCCATGATGGTCTCGCGCAGGGCCACCCGGTCGTTGTTCGCCGGGTCCTTGTCGAAGTTCCCGAACTGCGCGACCTGCTCCGGTGTCAGCGAGGCCTGGAAGTCGCTCGCGGCCGCCTGGTAGGCGGTCTCCGCGCCGTTGACCAGGGCCTTCTGCGGCTCCTCGATCTTGCGCGCTGCGATCGCGCCGTTCAGTACCGTCCGCTCGAGCTCGAGTGCCTCCAGCGCGCTGCCACCGGACCCGAGCGCGGTCACCAGCCCCGCGGTGTCCGCGGTCTGCAGCTGCCCGAGCAGCGCCCGGTCCAGGCCCAGCGTGCGCTGCACGACCGAGGTGTAGCGGGTCGTGACCTCCAGAGCCGGTGCCGGTCCGGCGGCGACCTGCGATCGGATGTTCGGCAGCTCGGCCAACGTCGTCTCCGCCTGGTTGCGGGCGGTGGCCAGCTGAGGCGCCTGCTGCTCGGCGGCGTCGAGCTGCGCGGTGGTGCGTTCGACGGCCTGGTCCGTGGCGATCTGCGCGCTGTCCAGGGCTCCCCGGTCGCCGACCCGGTCGCCGGCGACGAATGTAACCGCGGCGGATCGTTCCGCCTGCAGGGACCGGCCGAGCGCGCCGATCTCCCGATGCACGTCGACCAGGCCGCTGCCCTGGCCGAGCTCCTCGGCCACGTTCGCCTGGTCGATCACCCGGACCACGCCGATGGTCAGCGCCAGGATCGTGGGGACCAGGCCCACGACGGCCAGCTTGGCGACCAGGCTCCAGTTGCGCGGGTCGAGTCGCTCGGACCACATGCGACGGTGTTCCGTGCTGGTCACAAGGTCTCCCTGTCGAGTTCCGGTGCGGGCAGGAGGCTCCCCGGCCGGCGGCCACGGGCGACGTGACCGTCGGCCGCACCGTGCGGTCGGTGGGCGCTGTGCGGGGCCGCCGGGCCGGACGGGCCCGGACGTGGCTCCATGACGGGGAGGGGGAGCATCGGCTGTACTGGTGCGCCTTTCCGATCGCGGTGTCCACGCGCCGCGGACGTCGTCGAACCCCTGTTCGGGGTCCGGGGAGACGATCCGCCCGCCTCCGCTCCGACACGCGCCGACGGGTGTCGGCGAGCCCGGAGTGGATATCCGGATATGATCGCTGTGGGTCTCGTGTAGAAATTCGCGGACGGCTTCGAAGTCTAGCCGCTGAGGCGGGCTCCTCCCGAGTGGCGTAAGGGCGTTACCGTCCGATCACGTCGTGTGACCCGCGACGACCGCTCGCCGATCCGGACCGCCCGGCGGACCCGGGAATCTCATGATCCGGCATGGAAGGGATTCGCTCCGTGACCGACGGACCACTGATCGTGCAGTCCGACAAGACCCTGTTGCTCGAGGTCGACCACGTCGACGCGCCGGCCGCCCGTGCGGCGATCGCGCCGTTCGCCGAACTGGAGCGTGCTCCCGAGCACGTGCACACCTATCGGGTGACGCCGCTGGCGTTGTGGAACGCGCGTGCCGCGGGCCACGACGCCGAACAGGTCGTCGACGCCCTGGTGCGCTGGTCGCGCTATCCCGTTCCGCAGGCCCTGCTGGTCGACGTCGTCGACACGATGGGTCGCTACGGTCGGTTGCAGCTGTCCAACCACCCCACGCACGGTCTGGTGATGACCGCGCTCGACCGGGCGGTGCTGGCCGAGGTGCTCCGGCAGAAGAAGATCGCCCCGATGCTCGGGGCGAAGGTCGACGACGACACCGTGATCGTGCACCCGTCCGAGCGCGGCCGGCTCAAGCAGGCGCTGCTCAAGGTCGGCTGGCCGGCCGAGGACCAGGCCGGCTACGTCGACGGCGAGGCGCACACGATCGAGCTCGACCAGACGAACTGGCAGCTGCGTGACTACCAGGCCCAGGCCGTCGACGGGTTCTGGGAGGGCGGCTCCGGCGTCGTCGTGCTGCCCTGCGGGGCGGGCAAGACCCTGGTCGGTGCCGCGGCGATGGCCCGGGCGGGCGCGACGACGTTGATCCTGGTCACCAACACCGTCTCCGGACGGCAGTGGAAGCGCGAGCTGATCGCGCGCACCAGCCTGACCGAGGAGGAGATCGGCGAGTACTCCGGCGAGCGCAAGGAGATCCG
>JAKDNL010000114.1 GCA_030451825.1 Pseudonocardia sp.
CCCCGTCGCGGGCTGAGCGCGCCGGGCGTCGCGACGCGGGCGCGGCCCCAGTCGCCGGACGAAGGCGGGCGCGCGGGGGGGGGCGCAGCGCGCCGCTCGGTGCCGGTGTGCGGGGGCGCGTGGGGGTGCGGGAGCCCGTCACGTGGGTCCGGTGGCCGGGACGGCGAGCAGGAGCAGCACCGTCGCCACGACCGAGAGGACTGCGCGGAGGTGGTTGGACGGGGTCCACTGCTGCGCGAACCCGGCCCAGGCCGTGACGCCGTCGCGGTCCAGGAGAGTGTTCAGCGGGATGTTCACCGCGATCGTCGGGACGAACGCGGCCAGCCCGGCCAGCCCGCCGGCGATCCGCCAGCCGCTCCCCGCTCCCCCGGTGACCAGCGGGGACCCGGCCGTCAGCAGGCAGAGCAGCGCGGTCCCGGCGAACAGCGTCCCGAACACCGGGTTCAGGATCACCCGGTTCACCTCCTGCATCATCGCGGTGGCCTCGGCCGGTGGACGTCGGGCGAGTGCCGGCATCACCGCCACCGAGAACGCCAGGTAGATCCCGCCGAGCAGCCCCGACCCGACGGCGGCGACCCCGGCCAGGGTCCGGAAGATCTGCAGAGCGGTCATCGGAGGGCCCCGGACAGGGTGCGCGCCCACTCCTCGACGGTCGTGGGTGTGGTGTTCCCCGGCCCGCGGCCGGCGAGCGATGCGACGGTGCCGTCGTTGAACGCCCGGTTCATCGCCACGTGCAGGCGCGCCGCGTCGTCCGGCATCCCGGCTCCGCGCAGCAGGGCCTCCATCTCGTCGTCCGGGATCCGGACGTAGGACAGCCCCGGCATCCCCAGCGCCGGGCCGAGCACGGCGACCGCCTCTCCGACGGTCAGGTCGGCCGCACCGAGCACCTCGCGCACGACCGTCCCGGACCAGCTCCGGCGTCGCAGCAGGTCCGCGGCCACGTCGCCGACGTCGCGGGTGGCCACCATCGGCAGCGCGACGTCCGGGTCGATCGAGTCGGCGTGCGTCCCGTGCGCGCGCATCGCGTCGACGCCGTGCAGGAACGACTCCAGGAACAGGCCCGGCCGCAGCAGGACCAGGTTCGTGTCCAGTGTCGCGAGCCGCTGCTCCTGCTCGTGCAGGGTGCCCATGAACCCGGTCGCGTCCAGGTTCGGGCCGCCCGGCACCTCAGCGCCCAGCGAGCTGAGCGCGACGACGTAGGGCACGCCGCTCGACCGCAACGCCTCGGTGATCGACTCGCCCACAGTGGCCTGCTGCGCGGCGTAGCCGGAGGTCATGACGTCCATCGGCATCAGCACGTACGCCGCGTCGGCATTCTCGAACGCGCGACGCAGGAACGCGGGGTCGCCCGCATCGCCGACGTGCGGTTGCGCGCCGAGCCCGGCGGCCCTCGCCAGCCGTCCGGCATCCCGGCCGACGGCGCGGACCGGCTCCCCCGCCGCGCGCAGCCGCTCGACGATCCGTCCACCGGTGTTCCCGGTCGCTCCCAGCACGGTGATCATGTCCATCTCCCTCGGTCGGTGGTGTGCGTCCACTGTCGCGGCAGGAAAGGGGACGGAGAATGATCGTGAATCCGTAGTTCATGCTCGATCGTCCGAGCGGCGTGGACGATCGGACATCGGTGGTGGACCCTGAGCGGTATGGAGGAGCAACCGCCGTGGGCGGCTACCGACCCGGTCGGCGAGGCGCTGCACGTGCTGCGGATGAGCGGCACGTTCTACTGCCGCTCCGAGCTCGCCGCACCCTGGGGCATGACGCTGCCGTGCACCCCCGGCTCCCTGTGGTTCCACGTCGTCACCTCGGGCGAGTGCGAGCTGGAGGTGACCGGTGGCGGGGAACCGGTGACCCTGCGGCCGGGCGAGCTCCTCCTCGTCCCCCGCGGCGACGAGCACCGGCTGCGCAGCGCCCCCGGCGTCGCGACCCCGGACATCCGCTCGATCCCGCACCCGATGCTCGACGACCGCTACGCGCTGCTTCGCCACGGCGGCGACGGCGACGCCACGCGGATGGTGTGCGGCGCCGTCCGGTTCGAGCACCCGGCCGCGCGCGGGTTCCTCGACCTGCTGCCCGCTCTGATCCGGGTCGGGTCCACGGCGGGGCCCGACCGCTGCCACGACACGTTGCGGCTGATCGCGGCCGAGGTGGAGGACCTGCGTCCCGGCGGCGAAGCCGTGATCACCCGTCTGGCCGACGTGCTCGTCATCCAGGCGCTGCGGCAGTGGCTGGCGCACGACCGGGCCGCCCGGACGGGCTGGCTCGGCGCTCTGGCCGACGACCGGATCGGACGTGTGTTGGCCCAGGTACACCGCGACCCGTCCCGGGACTGGACGGTCACCTCGCTCGCCTCGGTGGCGTCGATGTCGCGGTCGGCGTTCGCGGCGCGGTTCACCGAGCTGGTCGGGGAGCCGGCGATGGCGTACGTGACGCGGTGGCGGATGCACGTCGCGGCTGACGCGCTGACCTCGGGCGATGCGACGGTGGCGGAGCTGGCCGGGCGGCTGGGGTACCGGTCGGAGGCCGCCTTCAGCCGGGCGTTCAGCCGGACCGTCGGTGAGCCGCCCGGCGCGCTGCGCCGACGGTCCGATCGGTCCGTATCAGGATCTCTCGTGCAGACGCTAGAGAGCTGAAGACGGCCTGATTTCCGGCGCCCGGTCGGGCCCGCGGCGCGACGGCCGGCTCCCCCGCGAGCTGGACCTCTCCGGCGTCGACGGCGATGAGTCCGGCCGCCGTGCGCGGTCTCACTGCGGGAGGCCACGTCGCCGACCGCGAGGAGAATCATGATCGACCTGAAGCCGGCCTGCCGGGAGCTCGCGACCCTGGTCGCCGGCGTCACCGACGATCAGCTCTCCCGTCCCACCGCGAGCGACGGATGGACGGTCCGGGGCCTGCTGGATCACCTGGAACAGGTGGCGGGGGGCTTCGCCGGGATCGCCGGGTCGGAACCGGAGATACCCGACGACGCCGACAGCGTCGCCCGCATCCTGGCCCTCGGTCGGGCGTGGGACGACCCCGCGGCGTGGCAGGGGCGCAGCGGCGAGGGGGTCCTGGATCTTCCGAGGGCACTCTGGGGCCGGATCGCGTTGACCGAGGTCGTGGTGCACGGCTGGGAGCTGGGCCGGGCCGTCGACCGTCCGTTCGCGCCGCCGGAGGACTCGCTGAAGGTGTGCCTGGAGCACGTGCTGGCGTTCCTGCCGAACGCCCCGGTGCCCGAGATCTGGGGTCCGCCCGTCGAGATCTCGGTCGACGCGCCGCTGATCGACCAGGTGGTGGCCGCGACCGGCCGGCGGCCATAGGCCCATGGCTCCGTCTACCCGAATCTAGCCCTCACTCGATAGTGCCGGATACCGCGCGATCGGTCGGGTCGCCACGCCGGATCGGTTCGTATCGCGCCGTCTCGGATGTGCACAAGAGATGCCGATAGGGCCCGATCCGGAGGCCCCGAGCGGACCCTTCGGGGCGTCATGGTGAGCGAGGGGACCCCTCGGGACCCAGGATCCTGCCGGACAGGCGTCGAGGTCGGGTCGACGGGTGCGGCGTTGCCGGGAGAAGGTGGGCGCCATGAGCGGTGTGGCGGTGGTGACCGGAGCGGGGTCCGGGATCGGACAGGTGGTGGCGCAGGCGTTGCTCGACGCCGGGTACCGGGTGGCGCTGGCCGGGCGGCGCGCGGACGCGCTCGAGGCGGCCGCGGACGGGCACGCGGACGCGCTCGTCGTCCCGACCGACGTGGCCGACGAGGACTCGGTCGCCGCGCTGTTCGCGGCCGTGCTGCAGCGCTGGGGGCGAGTGGACCTGCTGGTCAACAATGCCGGGACGTTCGGCCCGTCGGGCACCGTCGACGAGATCGACGTCGCGCGGTGGCGGGCGGCCGTGGACACCAACCTGACCGGCTCGTTCCTGTGCGCCCGGGAGGCGTTCGCCGTGATGCGCGCGCAGGACCCGCAGGGCGGCCGGATCGTCAACAACGGCTCGATCTCCGCGCACGTCCCGCGCCCGGGCAGCGCCGCCTACACCGCGACCAAGCACGCGATCACCGGCCTGACCCGGTCGCTGTCGCTGGACGGGCGTCCGTTCGGCATCGCCTGCGGGCAGATCGACATCGGCAACGCGGCCACCGACATGACGGCCGGGATCGCGGCCGGCGCGAAGCAGGCCGACGGCAGCGTCCGCCCGGAGCCGACGTTCGACGCACGCCACGTCGCCGAGGCGGTGCTCTACATGGCCGGTCTGCCGCTGGAGGCCAACGTGCAGTTCCTGACGATCACCGCGTCGGCGATGCCGTTCATCGGACGGGGCTGAACGGAGCAGCGCTCGGCGCCGAGCACCGGCGGCGAAGGGTGGTTCGGCGGAGCGGGACGTCTCGGGATGAGACGCCGATCACAGTCCGGGCCGGGGAGAATTCGGATTCGGCACCAGCGGGAGGCGAAGTCGGCATGAGCAGAGCGATGCATGTCCTGAGGTTGATCGTGCACGCCCGGTCCCGTCAGCCGGTCCTGTTGCTCGGGGAGATCGAGGGCACGCGGTGCGTGCCGATCTTCCTGCGTCCGGCACAGGCCGAGGTGATCGCCGTCGGCCCGCGGGACGGGGAGTCGACCTCGCTCACCCAGGACGTGGTGCTGCCGGTGCTGGAGAGGCTCGGGCACACCCTGGAACGGATCGAGATCAGCGACCTGACCGACGGCGTCTACACCGCCGAGCTGGTCTTCGATGCCGGGGAGCGGATCGAGGTCAAGCCGAGCGACGCGCTGTCGCTGGCCGTGCGCGAGAAGCTCCCGATCGGGATCGCCGAGCACGTGCTCGACGAGGTCGGCCAGCCGATCGACGAGCTGCTCCCGCCGGAGGGCGAGGACCCGGCGGGTGCCGGGGCCCAGACGCGGGCGTCCACCGGACCCGAGCCCACCGCGGCGCCGGAGGAGCAGCTGCGCGAGTTCAGGGAGTTCATCGAGGAGGTCTCCCCGGAGGACTTCCGCACGGACTGAGGGCGCCTCCGGCGCTCGTGCACGGATATCGCTGCCCTGATGACGATATCCGCGCACGGTGTCTCAGGCCGCCACCGGATCGGCGAACTGGGTGCGGTGCAGCTCCGCGTAGCGTCCGCCCCGGGCCAGCAGCGACGAGTGCGTGCCGCGCTCGGCCACCCGCCCGTCCTCCAGGACCAGGATCTCGTCCGCCTCGCGCACGGTGGAGAGCCGGTGCGCGATCACGATCGCCGTCCGGTCGGCCAGCGCCTCGGCCAGCGCGGCCTGCACCGCCGCCTCGGACGTCGAGTCCAGGCTCGCCGTCGCCTCGTCCAGCACGACGACACGGGGCTCGGCCAGCAGCAGCCGCGCGATCGTGATCCGCTGCCGCTCCCCTCCGGAGAGGCGGTAGCCGCGCTCGCCGACGACCGTGTCCAGCCCGTCGGGCAGCGACCGGACCAGCTCGCCGAGCCGCGCCCGCCCCAGCGCCGTCCACAGCTGCGCGTCGGTCGCGTCCGGCGCGCCGATCCGCAGGTTGGCCGCGATCGTGTCGTGCAGCAGGTGCCCGTCCTGGGTCACGAACCCGACGGCCCGGTGGATCGACTCCCCGGTCAGCTCGCGCACGTCGCGCCCGGCCAGGCGCACCGAGCCGGAGTCGACGTCGTAGAGGCGCGCCAGCAGCTGCGCCACCGTCGACTTCCCGGCCCCGGACGAGCCGACCAGCGCCACCATCGAGCCGGGGGCAACCGTGAACGAGACGTCGTGCAGGACCTCCTCGCCGCCGCGGGTGTCCAGCGTCGCGACCTCCTCCAGCGAGGCCAGCGAGACCCGTTCGGCGGTCGGGTAGCCGAACCGGACGTGGTCGAACTGCACCGACACCCCGCCGTCGGGCACCGGGCGCGCGTCCGGCGCGTCGGCGATCATCGGTTCCAGGTCCAGCACCTCGAACACCCGCTCGAAGCTGACCAGCGCGCTCATGATCTCGATCCGGGCCCCGGCCAGCGCGGTCAACGGAGCGTAGAGGCGGGTCAGCAGCATGGCCAGCGCCACCACGTCGCCGGCCTTGAGCGTGCCGCCGAGCGCGAAGTAGCCGCCCAGGCCGTAGACCAGGGCCACCGCCAGCGACGACGCGAGCGTCAGCGCCGTCACGAAGACCCACTGCACCATCGCCGAGCGCACGCCGATCGAGCGCACCCGCTCGGCCCGGTCGGCGAACTCCGCGGACTCCTGCTCCGGACGCCCGAACAGCTTGATCAGGGTGGCGCCGGGGGCCGAGAACCGTTCGGTCATCCGGCTGCTCATGGCCGCGTTGTGCTCGGCGGCCTCGCGCTGCAGGGCCGCGAGCCGGCGTCCCATCCGGCGCGCCGGGAGGACGAACACCGGCAGCAGCACCAGCGTCAGCAGGGTGACCGGCCAGGAGATCGCCAGCATCACGACGAGGGTCAGCACGAGCGTGACCAGGTTGCCGACCACGCCGGACAGGGTGTCGCTGAACGCGCGCTGCGCGCCCATCACGTCGTTGTTCAGGCGGCTGACCAGCGCGCCGGTCCGGGTCCGGGTGAAGAACGCGACCGGCATCCGCTGCACGTGGTCGAACACCGCGGTGCGCAGCTGCCAGATCAACCCCTCGCCCAGGTTCGCCGAGAGCCACCGCCCGAACAGGCCGGCCACGGCCTCGACGACGGCGATCACCGCGATCAGCACGGCGATGCCGGCCAGCACCGAGACCGCCGCGCGGGAGGTGATCGCGTCGGTGGCCCGGCCGGCGAGCAGGGGCGTGGCCACGGTCAGCACGGCCCCGACGACGCTGGTCAGCAGGAAGGCGACGATCCGTCGGCGGTGCGGGCGGGCGAACCCGGCGATCCGCCGGGCCACCAGGCCTGCCGGCTGCCGCTGCCGGCCGGGCTCCTGGCTCGCGGTCCGCAGGGCCATCCATGCGCTCATGTCCATGCTCATGCCGGCACGCTATGAAGTAAACCTGACTTCAGGTCAAGAGCTGCGGCGACCGACACAGTGAGGTCGTGCGCGGAAATCGTGGTCAGGACAGCGATATCCGCGCACGGGGGGTTTAGGCGGTGGCGGGGACGGGCTCGTCGAGCCGGTCGTCGGTGAGCTCGTCGTCGTTGATGTCGGGCAGCTGCCACGGCCGGACGACCGCGACGAGCGCGAGCAGGCCCAGCACCATCGCTCCGGCCATCGTCAGCGCCATCGCCCGCGCGTCGTTGCCGAGCAGGCCGACGATCGGCGAGGTGACCGCGCCGATCCCGAACTGCAACGACCCGAGCAGCGCCGACGCCGTCCCGGCGGCCTCGCCGTGGCGGGCCAGGGCGAGTGCGGGCGCGTTCGGGAGCACGAAGCCGCAGCACAGCAGCAACAGCCACACCGGGCCGACGACGCCGGCCAGGCCACCGGCGCCGGTCGTGGCCAGCACGACCTGCACGATCCCGACGACCACACCGGCGGCCATCGCAACCGTCATCACCTGGCGCGGTTCGAACCAGCGCAGCAGCACCGGGTTCAGCTGAGTGGCGACGACCAGCCAGATCGCGCCCGCGCCGAAGAACAGGCCGAAGGCCTGCTGGCTCATCCCGAACTGCTGCTGGTAGACGAACGCCGCGCCGGAGACGTAGCTGAACATCGCGGCCATGGCCAGGCCCGCCACGAGCACGAGGCCGACGAACGTCCGGTCCTTGAGCAGCGAGCCGTAGGTGCGCATCGTCGGTCCGAACCGGGCGCTGCGACGGCGGTGTGCCGGCAACGTCTCGGGCAGCCCCGTCGTCACCACGACGAGCATGACCAGGCCGTACACGGCCAGGAACACGAACACCCCGCGCCAGGACACCCAGTTCAGCAGCACCGCGCCCAGCGTCGGGGCGATCACCGGGAACGCCCCCATCACCAGGATCAGGCGGGAGAACATCGACGCCGCGGCACGCCCGACGAACAGGTCGCGCACGATCGCGAGACCGACCACGGCCCCGGCCGACGCACCGACGCCCTGCAGCACCCGCAGCACGCCCAGCACCTCGATGTTCGGCGCGATCACGACGGCGGCCGAGGCCAGCACGTGCAGCGCGGCTCCGGCGATCAACGGACGGCGCCGTCCCCAGGCGTCGGACAACGGGCCGATCAGGATCTGGCCGAGCGCGAGCCCGATCAACGTGCCGGTCAGGGTGAGCTGCACCGTCGTCTCGGCCGCGCCCAGGTCGGCCCCGACGGCGGGTAGTGCCGGCAGGTAGGTGTCGATGGTCAACGGACCGAGCGCGATCAGTGCACCCAGGATCAGGGCGATCCGGAGCCGGCTCGGTACGGCGCTCGAGCCGGTCGCGGTCGTCGTGGTCACGTGGTTCCCCCCTTGTGGCCGCGCACGTGCGGGCCCGCCACGCTCAACGTGGTCGTCGGGCGCCGCCATTCCCGATCGGGTGACCGTGACCGGGTCCACAGCGCCCGATCACCGACATCGTCCGGTTCGTCGCCACCCCACTCCGGGCCCGGTGACAGGTCGCCGCTACCCCGCGGTGCGCTCCAGGCGGACGACGACCCACTTCGATGTCGGCGTGCGGCTCCGCTCGGAGAACGACTCCAGCGGGACCAGCGGGTTCGTCTCCGGGTAGTAGGCGGCCACGCAGCCCTTCGGCGTCGAGTAGGCGACCAGGCGGAACCCGTCCGCGCGACGCTCGACGCCGTCGCTCCACTCGCCGACCAGGTCGACCATGTCGCCGTCGACGTAGCCCAGCTCGCGCAGGTCCTCGGCCGAGATGAACACGACCCGGCGCCCGGCGTGGATGCCGCGGTAACGGTCGTCCAGGCCGTAGATCGTCGTGTTGAACTGGTCGTGGCTGCGGATCGTCTGCAGCACGAGCCGGCCCTCGGGCACCGAGGTGACCGACATCGGGCTGACCGTGAACTCGGCCATCCCGGACGCGGTCGGGAACGTCCGCGAGTCGCGTGGCGGGTGGGCGAGGGTGAAGCCGCCGCGGCGGGCGATCTTCTCCGTGTAGGCCTCGCAGCCGGGGACGACGCGCCCGATCCGGTCCCGGACCCGGTCGTAGTCGGCCGCGAACGAGGCCCACGGGATGCCGTACCGGTCGCCGAGCGTGGCGCCGGCGATGCCGCACAGGATGTCGACCTCGGAGCGCAGCAGCTCGCCCACCGGCGTCGACCGGCCGCGGGAGGAGTGCACGGCCGACATCGAGTCCTCGACGGTGACCCGCTGCGTGCGGCCGCCGGTCAGGTCCTTCTCGGTACGGCCGAGCGCCGGCAGGATCAGCGCGTCCCGCCCGGCGGTGACGTGGCTGCGATTGAGCTTGGTGGAGATCTGCACGGTCAGCCGGCAGGACTCCAGCGCCTCCTCGGTCACGTCGGTGTCCGACATGGCCTGGGCGAAGTTACCGCCGAGCCCGACGAACACCGACGCCCGGCCGTCGCGCAGGGCCTGCACCGAGGCGATCGCGTCGAGGCCGTGCTCGCGGGGCGGCTCGAAACCGAACTCGTCGCGCAGCGCATCCAGGAACGAGTCCGGGACCTGCTCCCAGATGCCCATCGTGCGGTCACCCTGCACGTTGGAGTGCCCGCGCACCGGGCACAGGCCCGCGCCGGGCTTGCCGATCATGCCCTGGAGCAGGGCGACGTTGACGAACTCCTTGATCGTGGCGACGGCGTTGCGGTGCTGGGTGATGCCCATCGCCCAGCAGTTCACGGTCCGCTTCGACGACGCGAGCAGGTCCGCGGCGCGCTCGATCTGGGCCCACTCGAGTCCGGTCGCGGCGCACACGGCGTCCGGATCGACGTCGGCGACGTGCTTGGCGTAGGCCTGGTAGCCGTTCGTGTGCCGCTCGACGAACTCGCGATCCACCACGCTGCCCGGCTCGCGCTCCTCGCGGGCCAGCAGCAGGTGCCCGAAGGCCTGCCACAGCGCGAGGTCGCCGTCCGAGCGGATCTGCAGGAACTCGTCGGCCAGGTCGGTGCCGCGGACGATGCCGCGCGGGGTCTGCGGGTTGTCGAACCGGAGCAGCCCGGCCTCGCGCAGCGGGTTGATCGCCAGGATCTTCGCGCCGTTCTGCTTGGCGATCTCCAGCGCGGAGAGCATCCGCGGGTGGTTCGTGCCCGGGTTCTGCCCGGAGATGACGATCAGCTCGGCCTCGTGGATGTCGCGCAGGCCGACCGACCCCTTGCCGATGCCGATCGCCTCCGCGAGACCGACCGAGGTCGACTCGTGACACATGTTCGAGCAGTCCGGCATGTTGTTCGTGCCGTAGGCGCGGGCGAACAGCTGGTAGGTGAACGCCGCTTCGTTCGACGCCCGTCCGGACGTGTAGAACAGCGCCTCGTCCGGGCTGTCCAGGGCGCGCAGGTGCTGCCCGATCAGGTCGAACGCGTCCTCCCAGGAGATCGGCTCGTAGTGCGTGCCCCCGTTGCGGCGCACCATCGGGTGCGTCAGACGGCCCTGGCTCTCCAGCCAGAACCCGGTGCGCGTCGCGAGGTCGGCGATCGGGTGCCGGGCGAAGAACTCCGGTCCCACCTGGGAGCGGTGCCCCTCCCACGCGACGGCCTTCGCGCCGTTCTCGCAGAACTCCGCGGTGTGCCGCTCGTTCGGGTCCGGGTCCGGCCACGCGCAGCTCATGCAGTCGAAGCCGTCGACCTGGTTGAGGCCGAGCAGGTTCTTCGCGGCCTTGCGCGGTCCCTGCTGGCGCAGCGCCCGGAGCATGCTGATCGCGACCGCCCGGATCCCCGCGGCGTGGGTCTTGGGCTCGGTGACCGAGAGGTTCCGGTCCTCGGCCACGGCGTGGTCGACGGGGTGGTCGACGGGAGGGTCGATCGGGGGTGTGGACACGAGGACCTCGCGAGGCTGGGGAACGGGCTCGGGTGGCCCCCGGGCGCGTCCCAGTCTAAGGATCGCCGTGGGGCCGTGCCGCGTGTCCTCCGGCACCGCGCGCTCGTCCCGGCACCCGATCGCGGCCGTCCGGCCGGGGCGCGCCGGGGTCAGCGGTGGCTGCCGGCGATCTGGCGGGTCACCACTGACATCCGGTTCCAGGCGTTGATCGTCGCGATGGTGGTCACCAGCACCGCGAGCGCCTTCTCGTCGAACTCGTCGGCGGCGGCGTCCCACACCTCGTCCGGGACGGCGTCGCCGCGGTCGGCGAGCCGGGTCGCGGACTCGGTCAGCGCAAGTGCGGCGCGCTCGGCGTCGGTGAACCAGGGCGCCTCCCGCCTGGCCGCGACGGAGAAGAGCCGCTCGTCGGTCTCGCCGGCGGCTTTCGCGTCGTGCGAGTGCATGTCGACGCAGAACCCGCATCCGTTGATCTGGCTCGCGCGCAGCCGCACCAGCTCCTGGATGGCGTGCGGCAGCGCCGGGTCCCGGGTGGATTTCTCCAGCGCCTGCAGGGCGCGGTAGCTGTCCGGGATGATCGCGTAGGGGTTCTCGACGCGTGGCTTCATGAGTGTTCCTCCCTGGTCAGGATGTGAGCGCGGCGCGGACCCGTTCCGCGGCCGCGGGGGTGTGCGCGACGACGTCGTGACCGACGTCGGCGATCGTGCGGGCGGCCAGCTCGCGCCGCCAGGCCAGGTCGGCCCGGCGCATGCTCTGCGAGACCGCGCAGTGGCTGCGGTAGTCGATGCTCTCGTCGCCGCCCGGTCCGTTACGCAGGATCTGGGTGCAGCGGAACGCCTCCTCCGGGCCCTCCACCGCCACCACGACGTCGAGCAGCGAGATCTCCTCCGGGGCGCGGGCCAGCCGGAACCCGCCCCGCGGCCCGGAGACCGAGGTGAGGACGCCGGCCCGGACGAGGGCCTGGAGCTGCTTGTTCAGGTACGGCGCGGGCAGGTCGTAGAGCCCGGCGAGCCGGGCGGCGGGCACCGGGCCGTGACCGTCCAGCCAGCTCAGGTTGACGCAGGAGTGCAGTGCCCACTCCACCCCCTCGGCCATCCGCATATCTGGACTTTAAATATCCAGGATATTTGGTGTCAAGGATCTGGACCGGCTCTCTCCAGGCATGTTCGATGATCGGCGCAACCGGCACCTGGGCGACAGATCTGTCGCGTCCGTGCCGGTTGCGCCGATCATGGTCAGCCGGCGGCCACCACGTCGGCGGCGCCGGTCGTGGTCGGCAGCGGGGCGGGCCCGTCCAGCATCGGGGCGGAGAGCCAGGCCTCCGGGATGCCGAACGCGTCCACCAGCAGCCGCGCGTGCGGACGCAGCTCGGCGCACAGCTCGTTGACCAGCGGGCGGATCCCCTGCGACTCGGCCGCCGTGAGCCGGCCCGTCTCCAGATACCAGGCGCGCTCGCGGTCGATCACCGAGAGGACGTGCAGGTCGTAGACCCGCTCCAGCAGCGCCGTCACGTCCGGGTCGGCGTCCATGCTCGTTCCGCGTTCGCTGCTGTCGGCGGCGCGCTCGATCGCCGTCCGGAACGACTCCTCGACCTGCGCGTCCACGTGCGCCCGGGCCGCGGTCAGCAGCAGGTCCTGCGCGGAGTTGAACACCGCGAACTCGTCGTTGCCCTTGCGCATGGCCGGGGCGAGGTTGCGGATCGCGGTGGCCAGGGTGTCGTCGCGGCGCGTCTGGAGCAGCGCGGTGCGCTTGCGCCGGTCGGTCAGGTCGAGCGAGACACCCGGGATCCGCCGCAGCAGCGACGCGAGCCCGGTCCTCTCCGCGCCGACGCCGGCGAGCTGGCGGCCGAGCAGCGGCGCGATCGCGAGCGGGTTGCCCTTCTTGATCGTCCGGCCGTAGTCCGAGAGCAGCTCCTTGGCCAGCAGCTGCAGCAGGACGGTGTTGTCGCCCTCGAACGTGGTGAACACGTCGGTGTCTGCCTTGAGCGCCGGCAGCAGGTTCTCCTCCAGGTAGCCGGCGCCGCCGCAGGCCTCCCGGCAGGTCTGGATCGTCGCGGTGGCGTGCCAGGTGGCGATCGCCTTGATCCCGGCCGCGGACTGCTCGAGCTGGCGCTGGGTGCGGGCCGAGACCGCCGCCGCGCCGGGGGCCTGGATCTCGTGCATCCGGGCCACCAGGTCGTCCTGGGCGAACTGCATCGCGTAGGTGGTGGCCAGCGCGGGCAGCAGCTTGCGCTGGTGGGCCAGGTAGTCCAGGACGGCGATCTCCTCGCCGGAGGACGGGTCGGAGAACTGGCGGCGCTGCTCGCCGTAGCGGATGGCCAGCGTCAGGGCCTTCTGCGCGGCCGCGCCGGCACCGCCCGCGACGCTGATCCGGCCGCGGACCAGCGTGCCGAGCATGGTGAAGAAGCGCGCGGTCTCGTTGGAGATCGAGCTGGAGTAGGTGCCGTCCGCGGCGACGTCGGCGAAGTGGTTGAGCAGGTTCTCCCGCGGGACGCGCACGCCGTCGAACGCCAGCCGGCCGTTGTCGACGCCGTTCAGGCCGGCCTTGCGGCCGTCGTCGGTGACCTCGACGCCGGGCAGCACGGCGCCGTTGGAGTCCCGGAGCGGGACGAGGAACGCGTGCACGCCGGGGGTCTTCTCGCCGATGTGCAGCTGGGCGAACACGACCGCCATCCGGCCGTCGCGGGCGGCGTTGCCGATGTAGTCCTTGCGTGCCCCGGGGTGCGGGGTGTCGATCACGAACTCCTCGGTGGCCCGGTTGTAGGTGGCCGTGGTGTGCAGGTGCTGCACGTCCGAGCCGTGACCGGTCTCGGTCATCGCGAAGCAGCCGAGCAACTCCCCGTCGATGATCTTCCGCAGGTACTTGTCATGATGACGGGAAGTGCCCAGGACCTGGACGGCGCCGCCGAACAGACCCCACTGGACACCTGCCTTGACCAGCAGCGACAGGTCCCCGTAGGCGAGCATCGCGAACGAGGTGACGACGCCGCCGACATCGCCCTGACCGCCGACGGACGGGTCGAAGCCGGTCTGCGGGCGGCCGGAGGCGACCAGCACCTTGAGTGCCTCGAGCACCCAGGCGCGGTACTGCTCGGAGGTGAAGTCCGGGTCGGGGGCCATCTCGTGCCGGCCCATCTGCTCCCGGGTCTGTTCGCGGACGTTCGCCCAGCGCCCGTCGACGACACGGCGCAGGGCGTCGACGGAGGGGGCGGGCTGCGGTGTGCGGGTCATGGAGTGTCCTCTCGCACGTTCGGTGCCAGTCCGGAGAGTCCGGACCAGGCCAGTTCGGTGAGGTGTGCGGTGAGCCGCTCGCGAGTCATCCCGCCGGGCCGGACCAGCCAGTCGTCCGCGGCGCCGCGAACCAGGCCGACGATCGCGTGGCCCCAGGGGCGGGCGGCGTCGCCGGGTTCGGTGCCGGTAGTGCGCAGGCGGTCGCCGATGACCGTCGCGATCTCGTCGCCGATCACGGTGACGAGATCGTTCACCGGATCGGCCGGCTCTGTGCCCATTCGCGTTCCGCGTGCGCTTCTCTCGGCCGGCGGCGTGGCGCGGGAGCCGCTGGGCTGGGTGAGCAACGGTCGGTGGACCACGAAGCGGTAGAGCTCGGGATCGGACTCGATCAGCCGGAGATAGGCGTCGATCCCGGCTGAGACCGCGGCGCGCGGGCCGCCGGCCGGAGCGCTCAATGCCTCGGTGGTTGCCCGGCTGACCTCGCCGAGCAGGACGGCCGCGACGGACTCGCACACCGCGGTGTAGAGGCCCGCCCTGTCGCCGAAGTGCCGGTAGACGACGGTCTTGCTGGTCTCGGCGGCCGCGGCGACGTCGTCCATCCCGACGCCGGCGCCGTGTCGGCGGATGGCCCCGATCGCGGCGCCGACGAGCTGGACGCGCCGCTGCTCGCGGTGGGCGTCCCAGCGGCTGTCGCGTCGGTCCCGTGCCGTCTTCACGGAACCCATAGTACCGTGTACCTTAAGTATCGGCTACCGGGTGGTACGCCACCCCTGACTCCACGAGAGACCCTTCGGGCCCGTGCGCGGAAACCGTCGCCCGCACAGCGATTTCCGCGCACGAGCCCGAAGGGCATGAAGGGACGTTCCCATGCCTGCCAGCACCCGGCGCGCCCCCGGCAAACGCGGGCACCCGGTACCCGTAGCCCCCCCCCACCGC
>JAKDNL010000717.1 GCA_030451825.1 Pseudonocardia sp.
TGAACGTGAACGGCGGCGCCATCGCGCTGGGCCACCCGTTCGGCATGACCGGCGCCCGCATCACCACCACCCTGCTCAACGGACTGCGCGCGAAGGACAAGACCATCGGGCTGGAGACGATGTGCGTCGGCGGCGGCCAGGGCATGGCCATGGTGCTCGAGCGCCTGAACTGACCCGTCAGTCCGAGCGCAGGTAGCTCAGCAGGCGCAGGATCTCGATGTAGAGCCAGACCAGCGTCGTCATCAGGCCGAACGCGATGTACCAGGCGAACTTCGCCGGGGCGCCGCCGCGCACGGCCCGGTCGGCGGCGTCGAAGTCCAGCAGCAGGCTGAACGCTGCGACGCCGATGATGACCAGGCTGATCAGGATGGCCAGGATACCGCCGCTGCTCATCGGGTTGCCCGGGAAGAAGATCTCCCCGACGAACCTGGCGAGCGTCAGCACGACGACACCGATCAGGGCGCCCATCATCCACTTGGTGAACCGCGGGGTCACCTTGACCGCGCCGGTCTTGTAGACGATGAGCATGCCGACGAACACGCCGGCCGTTCCGACCAGCGCCTGGAAGCCGATGCCCTGCATATTCGGCAGCGTTTCCAGGTATCCGGCGATACCTCCGAGCGCAACACCCATCAGCGCGGAGTAGGCCAGCACGGTGCCCGCGTTCGCCCAATTCGGCTTGAAGGCCAGTGCGAACGACAGGATGATCCCGACCAGGAACGCGGGCAGCGCCAGGAGGTAGAGACCACTCACGGCCGTGAGCGTGCCGGTGATGACGGCGAGCCCGGCGCTGAACGCGGTCTTGGTGACGATGTCGTCGATCGTGACCGGCCGGCCGCCGCTCCCGGCGCGGCCGTAGTCGACCTGCGACGCCTGGGTGTCGGCGTAGGCGGTCGCCCCGCCCATCATTCCACCCTGGTTGCCGAACGAGGCGTATCCGCCACCCTGCCCACTGGGCAGGTTGCGGAACGCCGGGTTGCTGGTGGAGCGCACCTTGATCCTCCTCGACGTGCTGCGAGACACCGATGGTGACGGGTCTCTGTCCTCTACAACGCCGATGACCCGCCGGTGGTTCCCACGCTGGTAAAAGAAAATTTACCGCAGGCCGACGAGCAGCTCGGGCGCGGTCGGTCGCTGCACGGCCGGCAGCCGGCTCGGCGCGGCTCGGCGCGGCTCGGCGCGGATGGGCCCCGGGCGCCGGCCGACGGGGCTAGGGTGGGGCTAGGGTTGCGGTCCCGGACCACCCGTCGTGGCCCGGCCGGTCGGCGAAAGGCGCGAGCTCGGATGTGGGCCTTCTTCTCCCGGCGGCTGCGGATGTGGCTGCTGCTCGCGGTCGGCGCGCCGCTGCTGGCCTGGTTGCTCGGGCGGCTCGGCGACATCGTGGAGCGCCGGCGCGGCCCGAACGGGTTCAGCCGGACCCTGCACACCGCCAGGGGCTGGCTGCGACGACGCACCCGCGGGCCCCTGTCGCGTCGCGGCCGGCAGCTGCCCGCACGCTGAGTGTCCGCAGGCTGAGTTACCGCACGCGGAGTCCCGCACCCCGGGTAGCCGACGCCCGTCCAACAGGGACCATGGTGGCCCGCAACCGCGATCCGCGACTCAGGTAAGCAGGCGACGTCCGAGGCCGCGCGAGCGCCCGCGGCGCGACGGCCGCTCCGTCTGAGAACTGACACCGCCCAGCTCCGCGCAGCGAGGGCAGCGTTTACCGTCCGGCTCGACCATCGGGGCCGGCGCGATGAGGTGACCGCACAGGGCCTCGTAGCGACCCATCCGCACCGCATGCGACGACGACAGCTCGACGTCGGTGACGATGTGTGCACGGTTGTCGATGACCGACGTCAGCGTCACGAGGTCGTAGCCGGTTACCGGGTCCGTCGCACCGCCGCTCACGACCGATCACCCGGCAACGGGGACCGTCGGGTGGACCGGCACATCTGATGCACCCCCGTTCGGTCGACTGCGCTCCATAGTCGCCAATGCAACCGGCGGATGCAAGGCCGGATGCAAAACCATTTGTTACCCTCCGCGGCGCACCGGGTGCACGCGGGCATCCGGAACAGCGCACGTCGGAGGTCTCGTGAGCCAGCCCAACGGAGTCCCTGCGGCCGAACTCGGCCCCCTCACATGGCGCCGAAGCTCCGGCGGTGGCCCGAACGGGGAGAGCGTCGAGTTCGCCCTGCTGGACAACGGCGACGTCGCGGTCCGGAACGCGCGGGACCCGCAGGGCCCGGCGCTGATCTACACGCCGGCCGAGATCTCGGCGTTCATGCACGGCGCGAAGGCCGGCGAGTTCGACGACATGGTCACCGAGCGGAGCGAGCAACAGGACTGAGCGGGACCGACGACCGGCAGGTGCCGCGCGGTGCCGGCTCACCCCCGCCCGGCATGCACGAAAGCTGCTCTCGTCCACCCCCGCTGGACGAAAGCTCCGTTCGCTCAAGGGGCCGGGCCGGGCAGGGCCGTGTGCTGCTGCGCTACCGGCTCTTCCCGGTCTGGACCGGGCCGGTCGGCCGGAGTGGCGCGAAGAAGGCCGTCGACGACGGCCGGAACATCATCACCAGCGCCGCCGCGACCGCGACCAGGTGCAGCACCCGCAGAGCGGCGGCGAGCAGCACCGGCGCGTCCGCTGCGAGCAGCCACGCCACCGGGGACCCGCCGTCCAGCATCCAGCCGATCGGTTCGACGACCAATGACAGCGTCCCCACACCGCCCATCAGCACCGCGACCGTCCAGCGGACCGCGTTGCGACCGGTGCCCAGCGCGAGCACCAGGGCGCCGAGGACGAGGTAGATCCCGAACCGGACCGCGAGACCCCCCGCGTCCGGCGGGTCCGGGAGTGCCAGGTGCACGAGCGCCTCGATCACCCCGGCCAGAATCGCGCCCAGCCACAGGACGGTGGCCGATCGCACCGCCGCCGGCGCCCGGACGGACCCGGAGCGAGGAGCACTGACGTTGGTGGTGTGACTGCTCATGGCGGACCTCCGGGGCTCGGAACGAGACGACGTGCCGAGCTTCACCCGAGGACGTGTCCCATCCCACACGGTGCGCCCCCGTCCGGGACCCGGCCTACCCCACCTCCCGTGCG
>JAKDNL010000115.1 GCA_030451825.1 Pseudonocardia sp.
CGACGCGCGCGGCGCGATCGCCTCGTGGACCTCGCTCCAGGTCCTGGTCTCGCACCGCGGGTGCGGGCAGCACCAGACCCGCTTCCACCAGCACAGCACCACCGGGCGCCCGCTGATCGGCAGATCGCGCACCCACACCGGGCGCCGGTCTTTCGGCTCGGCTACCACCCCGCACCTCGGGCATCCCACCAGGTCAGCGGCGGTCTCGATCAACAACTCCAGCTCGCCGTCGAACTCGGCGACCGAGACCAGTTCGAACCCGGCCAATCCGAACAGCGCCCCGACTACCGAGGCAGTACCCTCTCCACTCACCTGGGACTCCTTGATCGTGATCCTTCGACAGATCACGGATCTTCGGAGTCCCAGGCCCTTCTTCCCGGCTCATCTCAGCCCGGCGTGTCGCCCCGGCCTCCACCACCGCCGATCCCAGCTTCGTGACGAAGAGCCAGCAATACGAGCCCGGCGAGGCCGTGTTCAGAACAGAGCTGGACGAGAGGTCCTACTTCGCCGTGGTCGAGTGCTCTCAGCTCCCTCCCGAGCGGACATGCGAGGACCACGTCGTGCGTCGGGGAGCGGCGGGGCACGTCGGTCGCTGGTTCTTCTTCCCCCCGAACCGGCGTTCGCGTTCGTGCGGGCCGCGCGAATGTCGGTGGACCGCGGCGCTCGTCATCACGGCGTCTACTACGCGGCGCACGAGACGAAGTTCTGTTACCTGCACGATCGCGACGAGGTCGTGCTCCTCGTCGACGTCCACGGGGAGAACCTGGATGGGTCGCAGCCCTACCGCTGGCGCAGAAGCTCGAGGACAGCGTCGAGCTGAGTGCTCACGGTACCCAGCTCCGCCCGAACGGCAGTGACCTCGCTCCGCAGCTCATCGAAGCCGGCATCGACCTTGCTTTCGAGCCGCTCGGCGATCTCGTAGAGCCCATCGATGTCGCCGCGCTGCTGGCTGAGCTGGCGGCTGACCTCCGGCTGCGACATGCCCGCACCCTACCGCTGAGTCTCTCGTCGCTGACCCCGGTGCCCAGGCCGCGGGCTGGTGGAGCTACTGGGCGGGCAGGTCGTAGTAGAGCTCGAAGCGGTCACCGAGCATGGTGATCTCGTTGACCTCGACGATGTGGTCCTCGGTGGAGGCCATGCGCAGCAGCCGGGACACCGCGGCGAGGACCGGAACCGGGGTAGCCCGGCCGGGCCCGGATCGGGTGTCGGACCTCTGGCCGCTGCCTTGGATCCGCGTCGACCGCGAGACCGGCCACCTACAGGTGATCCCGTACGTCTACGACTGAGTGTCGGATCTCGGAGGGCGGTGAAGCGTGGAGGCAACTGCACGACCACCTGCTCCCCGGGCTCCGCAGCTGATGTTGGGGCTGGACACGGAATCTAGGGTGTGACCTGGGGGAACGCGAGAAGCCGCCCGGACAGGCGTGTGTCCAGGCGGTGGTGTTCGTGCTGGTCAGGGCGTTGTGGCCGGCCCGAGTTCGATGATCTTCTTCGGTGTGTCGATGCCCAGCTTGGTGAGGATGTCGCGTTGGGCGGCGGAGAGCTCGGTGCGTTGCCGGAAGGTGCCGGCGGGGCCTTCGAAGGTGCCCACGTGGAGTTCTTGCAGGTCGTCGCGGACCTGGTTCCAGGTGTCACCGGTGGTGGTCTCGACGATCCGGACCAGCAGCAGCGCGAGCCAGCAGAGGATGACGTGGGCGCGGATGCGGTCTTCGAGCCGGTGATAGACCGGGCGCAGTTCCAGGGTGGTCTTCATGTCCCGCCAGCCGCGTTCGACCTGCAGGAGCTGCTTGTAGCCCAGCGCGATGTCCTCCGCGGACAGGTGCGGGTCCGAGCAGCGCAGTAGGTACTTCCCGTCCAGTTTCGTCTCGGCGGTGGTCTTCTTCCGGTCGACGCGGAGCAGGCCTTTCGGGGTGACGCGCAGGAACCGATTCAGCCCGGGCATGGTCGAGATCCGCCCGCGCAGCTCGGCCCGTTTGGTCACGCTGAGCTGGTGGTCCATCAGCCGGGCCGCCCGCGAGACCGGCAGGTAGTGCCCACACAGCAGCTCCGCCGCTCGCGCGGACACCCCCGGCCCGTACTGCGCCCGAGCCGGCGCGGCCGCCGGCGCCGGACCGCTCTGATGGCCCGCGCAGCCTGGACAGGCCCGGGTCAGGACCCGGTACTCGGTCACCCGGGGTGGTGGTGGCGGGACCACGTCGGTGACCTGGCGGCGCTGCACGCCCAGTACCAGCGCGCCGGCCAGGTCCGTGCCGCAGTCCCCGCACCAGCCCGGGTCACAGATGATCGTCTCGGTCGGGTCGTCGATCAGCGGCATCGTCGAGCCCGGCGTACCAGGCTGCTGACCGGGCTTGCGTCCCGAGCTACGCCGCGACGAACGTCGCTGCGGCTTGCGGTACGGCGGGTCCGACGACGGCGGCTTGCTCGAGGTCGACGAGTCCGCATCGAGCCTGCGCTCCAGCTCCGCGATCCGCGCGGCCTGCGCCTCTAGCTGCGCTGTCTGGGTCTCCAGCTGCGTCGCCTGCCCGGCGATCACCTCGCGCAGGCCGGAGTTCGCCTTCCGCAGCTGGGCGACCAGCGCCGACAGCTCAGACGAGGACGACGGATCGGACACCCGCACATGATCGCGTTATCACCGGCGTGATCAAGCCGACACGCCGCCGACCCCACCCAGCGAGATCACCGGCCCCTGCTGAATAGCTACGAATGGGGCACCAACGCTCTCGGCAACTTGAGAGCGTCGCGGTAGGCGACGAACCGGGCGTTGATCTCCGCGGGTTTGATCCGGCCGCCTCGTTCGGTCACCCATAATGCCGCATGTTCGGCGCAGTCGAATCGCGGCCGAATGTTCTCCACGTAGTCGGCGACGGCGTCGACCGCCCATCCCATCACGGAGGCGACGTTGCGCCGTCGCGGTGGTTGACCGCGCTTGGCCTTGCCGTAGCGGACGTTGAGCGTGCCGAACCGGCCGAACTCCGGTGCGGCCGGGTTCCGCCGAAGTCCACAACATCCAATTTAGATGCCTCTGTGCGGCGCAGCCCCCACCCGTAGAGCACCTTGAACAGCGTGGCATCGCGGTAGGCGGCCAACGCACCCTTCCGTCTGGCCCGCACCGCGCGCTCGACCTGTTCGTCGGCGTAGTCGAGGAAGCGCTGTAGTTCCTCCCGCGTGAACGGGCGCGCCTCAGGGTCGCCCTCGTAGTCGTTGAGGTGGGGAATGGTGTTCCACTCGTGCACGATCGGGACCGGGTGCGTTTGCGGCCCGAACTCGCGCCGACACGCGGCCACCCACCCATACCGGCTGTCACACAAGTAGTCATTGAACAAGCGCAGGCTGCACTGGTAGGTGCGGATTGTGGACGGCGCCAGGTGCTGCTCGGCCGTCAGCGACAGCGACCACTCGTCCACATGCGCCGGTTCCCAGTTCCACGGGTACTCGTTGGTGAACTCGCCGAACCGACGCATCAGCCGCTCCCGCGCCCCGACCGCATCCTCGCGTAGACCGCGGGCGGCCTGCTGCGCGCGCCAGCCGCGCAGCATCGCCTCGAACATCGCGTCCTCCGGGTGCAGCGCCACCACACCGTCGACGAGCTCCAGATGCGCCGCTCCCGCCAGATCAACCCGCCGCAACCCCGCCCCCAACGCCTTCGAACAGTGGGCGGATCATGCAGCAGACGGGACCGCTTGATCAAATCGCCAGGTCAGGCACAGGCCTGCCAGGTGCGAGGACCTCCATTGCCGAGCCATGCTGGCCAGGCGACCTGCAGATTCTCGCTCGTCTGATGCAATTCCCGAGGGTTGGCGTAGTGCGCGGTCATCTGCGGGGAGTCGTGATCGAGGATGCGGCGCACCACTTCCTGCGGGACGTCGCGGTTGATCAACCGGGTGCCGTAGGTGTGGCGACACCAGTGCGGATCGAAGTCGATCCCGGTCCGTCGCCGCAGCCGGCCGACCAGGTCATAGACCGCGGCGTAGGTCAACGGGCGGCCGTGTGGTCCGCCCCAGAGGTTGACGAACACGTAGTCGCTGTCCAGGTCCCCGTACTCGCCGTGCAGGTAGTCGGCGTAGAGCCGGACCAGCCCGGCGCTGGTCGGGATCGTCCGCGGCCCCGCGGACTTGGCGCGGGCGCCGTTGTCATTGATCCGCCCGACGACCGCGACGGTGCGTTCGGCCGCGGCCCAGTCCTCGTGGCGCAGCCCCAACGCTTCCCCGATCCGCATGCCGGTGTCGTGCAGCACCGCGAACAGCAGCCGGTCCCACAGTCGGTCGCAGGCATCGAGGATCGCCTGCATCTCGACCGCGGTCAGGTTCCTCGGCTGCTTTCCCGGCACCTCACCCCGATCACCCGCCGCGCCGCGGGCTGGGACTTGCTGATGTGGTGCAGGAACGGGCGCCACGACGTTCCGCGCCGTCCGGCCGGCTGCCAGCTGGTCAGCAGCTCGCCGAGATCGACGCCGTGGCGGGCGGCGTGCTGATAGAACGCGCTGACCGCCGAGAGTTTCCGGTTCACCGTCGCCGCACTGCAGTGCGGCGTCACCGAGGGCAGCACCGCGACGCGTCCGTCCCGGGCCGGTGGGGGCAGCCGTAGCCAGGCCACGAACTCGCCCACGTCCTCCAGCCGGACCTCGCGCCAGTCCAGCCCACGGCCGGCCAGGAACACGAACCAGTCCTTCAGATCATGCGCGTAGGCCTTGACCGTGTTCGGCGAACGGTCGACATCGGTCAGGAACGCCAGATAGCGCTCAACCGGCTCGACCGGCACTCCGTCCCGGCCGAGCACCGTCCACGATCTATGCCCCGATCCGGGCACCACCACCTGCTGAACGAACACCGAACCTCCCGAGACACCGCGTGCTGGACCGCGGGAGATAACCACGTCCACCAGGCACAATCCGGGACCTCACGTGCCCGTCAACGACGTCGCGGACGGCTGCCGAGCGACTCCAGATAACGATCGGGTTCGTGGTGCGGAGGTGGGCCCAATGCTCGGGCGGGAAGTCATAGATCGTGAGTAGCACCTCGATTTCGTCGGTGATCATGGCTGTGGCCTTGGGGGACTTCACCCCGTAGGCCGCCTCGAACGCCCTGGCGGCGTCGAGTGCGTGGCGGCGGTCCTCGGCGTTCCGGATCTCGGCGAGAGCCTTCTTCGCGCCCGGATGCGCAGGCTTCGGCAGGGTGCCGAGCACGTTAGCGATCGTGTGTTCGGGCTGTCAGGATCCAGCGGGCAGCAACGTGGCGAGGTGATCGAGGGCTCCGCGGTAGATGCCGCTGATCGTTCCGGCGAGTTCCTTGTCTTCGTCCTCGGAGCCCGTCGTGAAGTCGGAGACCCACAGGACTTCCGCACCGTCGGAGTGCTCCTGCACGCTGATGCGGGAGATATACTGCTGCAAGGGAAGTGGCCCGGTCAGGTACTCGTAGACGTACGTGCGGCCAGAGTCGTCATGCTCGACGATGCGCTCGGTCGCATCTCCCCCGCCGCCGGCGAACGTTGCGTGACGCACATCGCCTTCGAGATGCGACTTCTCGATCGCGGGGATCCACGTCGCGATCGAGCCGGTGTCGCCCACGATCTTCCAGACGGCGCCGGGGCTTGCCATGTAGGTCTTGGTTTCGGTGATGTTCATCGTTGCTCCTCATCGAGCGGATCGGACTTCGGGACGTCATGGGATGTGGATGAGCGCAGTGGCTCCGCCGTCGGGCGAGGGGTGTGGACGAGACGTCCGCTGAGCTCTGTGAGCTGCACCTCGGAAAGCCCGTGATCGCGGAGGAAGGCTCTGCTGCCCCCGAGGCGGTCGTCGACGGCGGCGAGGAATCGAAAGATCGTTGCCGGTTCAGCGGTCGAGGCTTCGGGCGGATAGATGTCGATCGCGTCGCCGTACGAGACCATTCTACGCAGTCGTTCCATCGCCTCCGCGAGATCGCTCGCTCCGCGTGCGTACTCTGCGGCGATCTCGGCGCGGTTCACACCGAGTGCGTCGAGCAACACCGCGATGATCACCCCGGTGCGGTCCTTCCCCAGGGTGCAGTGCATCAAAACCGGCAGGGTTCCTCGGTGAAGCAGCTGTTCGATCGCGCCGACGATCGCGCTGGCGCCTTCCTCCAGGTAGCGCACGTAGGTCGTGACGAGCGGGTCCGCGCCCGGCATCGGTGCGACAGCCGAACCCGGCGTGACTCGTGCTCGCAGCCGAACCGGGTGGCGGAGATGAGCCACAGCGAGCTCGTCGAGGTGACCGCGGCCCTCCTGCTCGACCTCGTGTGGAAGGCGCAGGTCGAGTGTCGCGACGATGCCGGTGTCCCGGATCAGTCGCCGAGTGGTCGCCTCGTCGACGAACTGCGGCGTTCCGCTCCGGTAGAGCAGCCCAGGACGCAGGGAGCCACCGTCGGCTGTGCGCAAACCCGCGACCTCGCGGAAGCCCAGCAGACCGGGGTATGACGTCACTGTGTGGAGAGGATCGTGACGACACAGGCGTTGCCGTCCATGCCCGCTGCTGCGCCACCCATGGTCTCCACCAACCCGATTCGGTGGCGGTCGACCTGACGGTCGCCGGCGCGGCCTCGCAACTGCCAGGCGATCTCGGCGATCTGCGCGGTGCCGGTCCCGCCCAGCGGATGTCCGCGGGAGAGCAGGCCGCCGCTGGGGTTGACCGGCTGCGCTCCGTCGCGCGCGGTGTGCCCGGACACAGCGAGTTCGGCGCCCTTCCCGCGGGGCGCGAGCCCGAGCGCTTCGAGAGTGAGGATCTCGCCGATGGTGAACGCGTCATGCACCTCGAGCACCTCGATGTCGGCCGGGTTCCGGCCGGCCTGCTGATAGGCCTTCTCGGCGGCGCGGGCGATGCAGGCGTAGCCCCACGGGTCGTCCGTGCGGTGGTCCCACACCGCACCCGAGACCATTGCCGAGGACTCGACGCGCAGGTCGTCCGGGTTGCCACGGTCCGGTCCGACGACGACGGCGCCCGCGCCGTCACTGGTCGGGCAGCACTGCAGGAAGGTGAGCGGCTCGGCGATCATCCGGGAGGCGAGGACCTCCTCGATCGTCGGCGCCTTCTTCCGCAGCTGAGCGCGGGGATTGTCCAGACCGTTGCACTTGTTCTTCACGGCGACGGCCGCGAGCTGCTCCGGCGTGACACCGAACTCCTGGAGGTATCGCTGGGCCTGCAGGGCGTAGACGGCCGGCAGCGGCAGCGAGGACGCTCCCTCGGGGTCGGTCGCCTCGGGCACGATCGCGCCCGAGAACAACGTCGACATCTGGTCGACACCCACGACGAGGACGCAGCCGAAGCGGCCGAGCCGGACTGCCTCGACGGCTTCGTGATAGGCGCTCGTGCCGCTGGCGCAGGCGTTCTCGACCGTCCACATGGGCACGCCGGGGATACCGATACCGCGCTGGACGCGGGACGCGACGCCGGGCGGCCCGAAGACCGACCCGACGATGATCGCGTCGATCTGTGCCGGCGTGACATCGGCGTCGTGAACTGCCTCGGCGATCGCCTTCCAGGCGAGTGCCTCGACCCGATGTTCGGGCTGCAGCCCGTAGTCACTGGTTCCGACGCCCCAGACCATCGCTCCGGTCATCGCGACGACCCGCCGTCGATCCGGGCCGCGGTCAGGTCTCCGGCGTCGGTCCCGGTAATCCGCAGGCGCGCCCCCAGCGGGAGCACGGCCGGCTCGTCGAGGTGGACGAGAACTCGGGGACCGTCATCGAGGTTCACGTAGGCCAGCCCGAACGGAGGTCTCCGGTCTCCGACGGGGATCTCGACGACGGTCGAGGACCATACGTCTCCGCTCGTCGCGAAGCGCGCCAGCTCAACGGAGCCATAGCAGACCGGACACCACGGGACACCCACCTGCGCGACCGGATACCGGCATGCCGTGCAGCGGACCCCGAGGACAGTGCCGTCGTCGAGGACGGGCCGGGAATCGGCGACGGGTAACCCGCCCACGGCTGCGCCGGGACGCCGCTTGGTAGCACGTCCGACACCGAGTTCGGCGCTCATCAGTGGTCGCCTTCCAGGGTCAGCTCGAAGCCGGGGCCGTCGATGTGCAGGTAGGCGCCGACGGAGGTCTCGACCAGCTCGCGGATGAACTTCGCCTGCTTCGTGGTGGGCGCGAAGTCCCGGTTGCGCGGCGGGGTGGCGCGCATGATGTCGATGTCGTTCTCGGGCACCAGGAGCCGCAAGATCAGTTCGTCGTCGCTGATCGACCCGCCGAACCGTTGGCGCAGCTCGTCGAGGCTCGGCTGCGGCGGCTGCCAGTCCTGGTAGGACTTCGCCTTCGCCGAGCTGGTGACGGTGTCCAGAACGTTTTGGTCCAGCGGCGCAACCGGTGTCCCGTAGAAGCCGTGCGCATAGATCATAACCTCGTCGGGCACGACGGCGTAGCGCTTGCCGGTCACGACGTTGAGCACGGCCTGGGTTCCGACGAGCTGCGAGAACGGGGTGGCCATCACCGGGTAGCCGAGCTCCTCTCGCACCCGTGACATCTCGTCGAGGACCTCCTCGAACCGGTCCTCCATCCCGCGCGCCCTGAGCTGGTTGCGAAAGGTGCCGGTCATCCCGCCGGGCAGCTGGTGGCGGTAGAGGAACAGCGAATACTCCGCCGGCTGTCCGACCGGGAGGTCCTCGTACTCGGCGACCCGCATGAGGTGGTCGGCGACAGGGGCGAGCCGGCTCTCGTCGAGCTCGACGTCGTATCCGGCGTAGCGGAGGTTCGCGACGGTGTTCTCGGTCGAGGGCAGCGACACCCCGGCTGCCAACGGCTTCGACGCCGTGTGCACGACGTCGGCGCCCGCGAGAACGCCCTCGAGGTAGTTGAGGGGGGCGAGCGCGTTGTTGCTGTGGAAGTGGATCTCGATGGGTAGGTCCCCCGCCGCCGTCTTGATCGCCGTCACCAGCGAACGGGTGCGCTCGGGGGTCAGCAGACCTGCCGCATCCTCCAGCTCGATGCCATCGGCCCCGAGCGCCACCAGCTCCTTCGTGCGCGCCGCGTAGTACTCGTCGGTGTGGTATGGGGTGTCGGCGAACAGGACGCACGGGATCGCCGCGGCGCCCACGGCCTGCGCCGTCTTGGCCAACCGGCCGATCTTGTCGGTGTTGAACAGGCCGTCGTAGATCCAGAAGCTGCCGATGCCGTGCGCGACGAGGCGCTGCACCCACAGGTCCATGACACTGTCGGCGGTGAGCCCGAACGTCACGATCCCGTTGCTGCGCATGCCGGCGCGGACGGTGGTTCGAGGCATCGCCCGTGACAGCGAGCTGAGCTGCTCCCACGGGTCGATAACCTGATCAAGACCGGGTTGGTGGTCATCCCAGCGCGCCCCGGCCCGACACCGGCCTGCACTGACGCCGAGATCCTCACAATTGGGCTGGTCAGGCACCTGCTGGGCCGGCGCAGCGAGTCCGGGTTCTTGGCCGAGATCGGCCGCGAATGGCCGCGCGTGTTTCCCTCGTTGCCCCACGCCAGCGAGGTCAACCGTCGCGACCGCTGGTTCTACGGTGCTTACGAGCAGATCCGTCAGGCCGTGCTCGCCGCCGCCCCGGCCGATGACTGGGGCCAGATCGACACTTCGGCGCTGCCGGTCAAGCTGTCGGCGATCACGTAATTCCCCAGGCCGGATAACCAGCACAGCCGATCCTGTGCCGAAACCTCGGCCGCACCTGCTATCGACACATTGAAACCGAGACGCGATCCCAGAACCGGTGACCAGCGCCGACGCCGTCCACGAGCGACCCCCGGCTGTTCGCGTCAGAAACGACTGTTTGTAGGACCTTCAGGGTGTGGGCCCCTTGTCCCGACAGCGATACCGGGGCCGGTCTCGGGTAGGCGGTCGCGATGAGCCGGTCGCACACCTCGGTCGGGGGAGCACGGCCGGAGCGGGCCGGATTTCAGGTTGCGGGTTGGCACGCCCGCTCCCGCCAGGAGAGGCGCTGCCTACAGCCGGCGACGCCGGGCGTACGTGACCGAGATCGGTCAGCACAGTCTTCTTCGGCGTGATCACGCGTATCGACCGATCGTTGCCTCGGCGACGCCGTGGTGACGATCGCCCAGGGGTCATTGCTGGGCTGCACGCGGGTCATCGCGCCGCAGGTGCGCGTTGAGCGCGGTGGCCTCGGCGAGCCGGGCCGCGAGTACCTGGGCGGCGTGGTCGGCTTCTCCCAATACGACCGAAAGTTCCCCGATGGTGTCGCGGACGTCGCGGTCGGGCCGGTCGTCGTTGAGGGTGCGGTCACCGGATTGCGCGTCGGCGAAGTGAGCCAGGTGCTCCAGCAGCGGGCGGTGGTCGCGGGCGGCGGCCTGGAGCCCGCGGAGCACGTTATCAACGGTCACCGGGTCCGGCAGGGCTTCCCCGTGATCGGTGGCCTGCGCCAGGTAATCGGCCAGCTCCCGCAGGGAGCGAGCGGCCTCGCTGGTCTGCTCGTGCCCGTACGGGCCGGCACCGGGAAGGCGCTGCGCGATGACCGTGTGCACGTCGAGCGTGGTGCCCTTGTCTACGTCTGTGCGGGTCATCACGTCACTGTCCCACCACGGCCCCGCTCGCGCGGGCGCTCTCTGCCAGCGCGCCGCGTACACCCCACGGTCGGCGCGGCCAAGGGCCACCGGGGCGATCCCGATCTGGGCCATGTTCTCACCGACCGTGCCCCCCACCTCCCGCAGATGCAGGTGCGGTCCCTCTTCCCGAACGACGCGGGCGGGGCTACCGCCAGCTGCGCCATCGGGTCCTTCGGTTCGAGGAGTCGATCCGGATCGGGTCGGCCAGGTTGCGCACCCCCGACCCGGGACTCGGGCCGCTCGTGGATCAGGTTCAAAAGGGTCGCGCACCGGGCGCCCGAGCCGGTCCGGTCGGGGAGGTGATCGTGGTGCACCACCCTGGTGCTCGACCTGGACTTCTTGTCGACAGAGATCCACTTGTCCAGGCCCGCGCGGGTGCGCCGCCGACCGATGCACGAGGGGTAGCTTGCCGGGCATGCCCTTCGGTGTCGATCGCGTGGTCCCGATTATGCGCATCTTCGACGAGGCCCGAGCCCGCGAGTTCTACCTGGACTACCTGGGCTGCACGCTGGACTGGGAACATCGTCTCGACGCGCAGGCGCCGTTGTACATGCAGGTATCGCGCGGCGAGCTGGTGTTGCACCTGTCCGAGCACCACGGCGACGGCAAGCCCGGCCACACGGTGTATGTGGCCGCCCACGGGGTCCGAGAGCTGCACACCGAGCTGCAGACCCGCAACTACCGCTACCTCGACCCCGGCCTGGAACCCAGCCCCGGCGCGGCGGGGGGAGCCTGCGTGACCGTGCACGACCCCTTCGGCAACTGTCTACGCATCGACGAACGCGAGCACAGCCGAACGGCCTGACCCTGATCAGCACCGCCGTGGTCCCGGATCTGGTCGGGTCGCTCGACGGGCGCCCGGGACGCGGCGCTGCAGCACACGCGGCCTGTGACAGGGCGGGCCCGCCGCCACCGCTGACGGGTCGCTCACGCCACTGATCGGAGCCGCCGCCCGCGTGGCTGTCCCGGACCTGCTGCCCGTCCCGGTGGACGGTGCCCGATCGAGTGGCCGGGGTCGGGTTTGGCCGAGCCCGATGGGCGGGCATCCCGGCTCGATGACGGTGCCCGGGGCGCGCGCCCCCAACGGGGCAGCCACGGTGCTCGATGACCGCGGCGCCACCGTGATCATCCTGACCGGCCTGCCCGTGTCGGTCTGGCCGACCGGATGGCAGGTCGCCTGGCTGATCCTGCTCCTGATTGCCGGCCTCGTGGGGCGCTACGGCCCCCGCCTGGACCCGTCAGCGGCTACCGGCTGACTCCCCGCCCCCGGGGAGAAGTGATCGGCGCCGGCGGGTATCGATCGGCTCCTGTACAAACGCCGCCACCAGTAGACCGGTACCGGGCCGTGGCCTTCAGCCCTGATTCTGGTCGTGGCGCGGCCTGTCGAGGGTGATCCGGCGAGGTCGCAGGATCAGATCAGGTCGCGGGGGGGCCCGGCTGTTAGGCACCGCGCTTGCCACGTCGACCCCGCGTGGCCGTGGGTGGCTATTACCCGGAGCTCACGGTCGGGCTGATCATGGTGACCTCGGTGCCGCCGGTGCCCGGGTGGACGAGCTCGAGGTGGTCCATGAGCTCGCGCATCAGGACCAGCCCGTACCCGCCGCGAGCCGGGTCGGCAGGCTGCCAGGTGCCGTGGTCGCGGACCCGAATCAGGAGCCGGCGCCCCGGCTCGTGGGCCTCGACGGCCATCCAGACCCGTACCGGCACCGCAGCCCGGCGTGGCGGGGTCGCCTGCGGTGCGCTGGCGTGCGTGACGGCGTTGGTGACCGCCTCGTTCACCGCGAGCACGACGTCGCCGGCCGCCGTCGCGGGCCAGCGCAGCTCGGCCAACCAGGCCCGGGCATGCGCGCGCACCACCGTCGGGGACTGCGGGGCCGCCTCCAGGCTCACCTCACATACCCGTCGGCCACGACACATGGCTGCCGGTCTACCCGCCCGCAGCGGCATTCGCTCATCGAAGACAGACCCGTGCGGGGCACAGCACGGCCCCGGACCGGTACACCTCAGGTGTCGGTGTCCGGCAGTTCGATCATCGGGTCGACGGCCAGATCGCCCGGGCGGATGCGGTAGACCTGCAAGGTGCGGTCGTAGTACTTGTCGGTCTCCCCCACCCAGGACATGCCCAACCGGTGGGCGGTCGCGATCGCAGCGATGTTGTCCGGCAGGGCCACCGCAAACAGTTCCTCGGCCTCGTCGTGGGTGAACGCCCACCCGATCAGGGCGGCAGCGGCCTCGGTGGCATAGCCGTTCCCCCAGGCGTCCGGACGGAGCTGGAAGCTGATCTCCAGATCCTGCTCGTAGGGCGGCAGCAGCCGGATCGCCAGCCCACCCACCACCACACCGTCGGCGCGGCGCTCGATCGCCCATCGCCCCCGCGGTGGCACCAGGTTGGCCTGGGCCTCCATCCAGGCGGCCAGCACCGAACGCATCGCGGCCGCGTCCCCGACCCGGTCCGTGGCCGGGGTCAACCAGCCGGTCACATCGCCGACCCCGTAGGTCGCCAACGCGTCCTCGGTGTCCGACAGCGTCCACGACCGCACCAGTAGACGCTCCGTCACCAACGCAGACTCCATCGAGCCACGCTAGGACCGACCCAGCCCCGCGGGCCACTCCCCCACCAGCAGCCGTGCGGGCGCTGAACCGCACCGCGACCGGCTTCGCCGAAGTAGATGCGAGCATCGATCGCGGCCAGCGCTCGCAGAGGCGCCCACGACCGCCGCCCGTGCGGGGCGCCCGCGACGGGGGGACGTCGGTGCACACATCGTGTCGGAAGGAATACCGTCGACAACAGCCGCCGGGATATGGAGGCATCCGATGGTGGATCAGGCCCGCGACAGCGCCGGGCACCCCGCCGCGCCGGACGCGGTCGCGGCCTATCTGCAGCAGGTCAGCCGGGTCGCGCTGCTCACCGCCGAGCAGGAGGTCGAGCTCGGCAAGCGGATCGAGGCCGGCCTACTCGCCGGCGAGCGGCTACACCGCGCCCGCGAGGCCGGCCAGGCCCTGTCCCCGCAGCTGCGCCGGGATCTGGACTGGATCGCCCGCGACGGCGTCCGCGCCAAGAACCACCTGCTCGAGGCCAACCTGCGCCTGGTCGTGTCGCTGGCCAAGCGCTACACCGGCCGCGGCGTGACGTTGCCCGACCTGATCCAGGAGGGCAACCTGGGCCTGATCCGCGCGGTCGAGAAGTTCGACTACGCCAAGGGCTACAAGTTCTCCACCTACGCCACCTGGTGGATCCGTCAAGCCATCACCCGCGGGCTAGCCGATCAGGCCCGCACCATCCGCATCCCGGTCCACACCGTCGAGATCATCAACCAGCTCGCCCGCGCCCAGCAGGAACTGCGCCAGCACCTGGGCCGCATCCCCACCGCGGACGAGCTGGCCACCTCCATGGACATGAGTCCGCACAAGGTGCGCAAGCTCCAGCAGTACGCCCGCGAACCCGTCTCGCTGGATCAGAGCCTCGGCGAGCAGGGCGACTCCCGCCTCGGTGACCTCATCGCCGACTCCGAGGCCCCCACCGCCCTCGACACGGTCAGCCACACCCTGCTCCACGACCAGCTCCGCAACGTGCTGGCCACCGTGTCCGAACGCGAAGCCGGGGTGATGCGGTTACGGTTCGGACTCACCGACGGCCGACCACACACCCTCGACGAGGTCAGCCGGCGCTACGGCGTCAGCCGCGAACGGATCCGCCAGATCGAGACCCAGACAATGACCAAGCTCCGCCAGCCCGGGCGCTGTTACGGCCTGCACGACTACCTCGACTAAGGCCCAGACCCCGGTCCCCGCTCCAGCACTCGACCGCGCCGGCCGATCCGTGCCGCTGCTGCCCCGGCGACGGCGCTGAACCATCGACCAGCCGCGGTGACCCCCTCACCTCCCGGATCTGACACAGCCACGGCCGGGGGTAGGTCGGCCCGATCGGCTGCTGGTCTCAACCCACCGGGCCTGGGCCGATAGACGTCCCGGGGCATCCGGCGGCCTGGTTTCGGCTATACCCGCGCCGGCCAGGAGGCAAACTGGGCTGCTCCGTGCGGGCGGCAGGTTCAGGAGGTGGACTCGAGGTGTTGGCCGGTCGTGCGCGCCCAGTCGTCGGGGCCCCCCTCGACGATGGCGAGATCGGTGTGTCCTTGTCGCTCGAGGAGGCTGGCGGCGCTGGCCGCGCGCTCTCCGTGTCCGCACATCGTGACGATCGGCCCACCGGACGATGCCACCGTGTGCCCGCGCAACGCGCCGAGCTCGGTGTGCCCGACGCGCGGCAAATGCCCGGCCGCCAGCTCGGCGTCCTGGCGGACGTCGAGGACCCGTTGTCGATCGGGGTCGATCTCGCCGGCGGGCAGCAGTGGTGTCGGGACCAGTTCC
>JAKDNL010000718.1 GCA_030451825.1 Pseudonocardia sp.
CTGGGATCGTCGGTGACTCCGGCGATCTCCCAGCTGCGTTCGTGGGGGACGAACAGGGCCTCGTCGATCAGCGCGGCGACCCGCGGTCCGGCGGCTCCGGCGACGCCGGCGGGCCACTTGCGGGTGCCGTTGACCACTAGCTGATAGACCGGGGTGGCCACCCCGCGCTGCACCCACGGCTCCAGGCGCGCGAGGAGCTGCTCGGCCTGGCGCAGCGAGGGCCGTGTCGCCCGGACGACGAGGATCGGGCGCTGGGACGGCAACCCGCGGCGCAGCCAGCCCCCGGCCCCGTAGACGGGGGTCGCGGCGGCGCGCCAGCCGCCGTGACCGAGATCGACCACGGTGGTGTGCAGCGGGTCCGGCGCCGGATCCGGGAGCCAGTCCGGCGGGATCGGCACCATCCCCGGAGTGATCGTCGGCAGCCCGGTCTCCAGGCGCGCCACCAGCGCGTCGGCGCGCCAGCTGTAGCGCACCGAGACCTGAGGGTTGACCGGGCGGACCCACGGCCCTTCCTGCGACGAGGCACACGCCAGGCCGGAACGGGCGGGATCGTCGGCGTCGACGAGCAGCGCACACCGTTGGTCGAGCTGCAGAGCATCGGTGATTGCCGCGGCGACACAGGAGGCCCCGGCACCGGCGGAGCCGGCCAGGACCGGGACCAGCGCGCCGAATGCCGCCCAGGACACCGGGCGGGTGTCGGGGAACTCGAGGCGAGCCCGCTCCTGCGCCGTCTCGGCCGCCGCACCGAGATCCGCGGCCGTGTCAGCCGGGTCCGGGCCGTGTCCGCCGGCGACCGCGGCAGCGGAGGTGGCGTCGACGATGGCCTCGTTGTCGACCGAGCCCAGATGAGGGGCGCGCGAGCGCGCCGCGGCGCCGAGGCGATGGTTGAGCTCGAACGGGCTGCGCGGCACCCGGGCCGGGCCAGCTCGGTTCTGTTCGGCGGTGGTCATCAGCTGCCTCCTCGTGGGGCGATCTGGGCAGACATCGGGTCGGTGTCCGGGCGCGGCGCAGTGGTGGCCAGCGCGGCGGTGTCGGCGGCGTCGTAGATCCGCTTGGCCGCCGGGCCGAAGCGGGGGGAGACCAGGTGGGTGTCGTCGCCGCCGGAGACCACGCCGACGACCTGACCCCGGCCGCTGTCGGCCTCGGGCCCGGCCAGCCAGGGCCCACCGGAGGCGCCCTGGGTCATGTCGCAGTCCAGGGAGCGGATCTCGCCCGGCTGCGGGCTCTCGGGGCGGGTGAACGCCTCCACCGCCCCGGTGCCGACGCAGCCGCGCAACGACTGGCCGTCGTAGCTGCCCAGCGCGGGATAGCCCAGCGCGGCGACCTCGACCTGGGGCGGGGTGGAGAACGAGATGCCCTGGGCGCCGAGGACCTGTTCGGGCAGCACACCGTCGCGGGGCAGCACCGACACGAACGCCAGGTCGACGTCGGCGGCGACGTCGGTGATCGGGGAGTTCGCCTCGGTCCAGGCCGGCGCGACGTAGGCGGTATCGACCTGCCAGCGTCCGTAGGGCTCCTCACCGGCGGCGTAGCCGGGGATGAACGTCGCCCCGTCGACGCGCCAGCCGCCGTCGAGCCACACGCAGTGCGCGGCGGTGGCCAGCAGGCGGCGGGACTGCGAGGCGACCACGGAGGCCGAGCACTGGTGGCGGCCGCCGTCGACGACCAGCACCCCGACCGACGAGGCCGACAGGCCACCCACGACGGGCCCGGCCTGCCCGCGCACCGGCGGCGAGGCCTGGCTCGGGGACCTCGGGTCGGCCGACCCCCACGGCACGACCGACCCGAGCCCCACCACCCGACCCCCGTGCGGGGGGCCGGAGGACCACAGCACTACCGTCAGGGCCACTGTCATCACCGCGGCCACTGACACCGTGCTCCACCTGGGCATACGCATGGGTCTCAGCTGATCCCGAGCTTCTTGGTGCAGGCTGGCCATGCGCCCCAGCCCTGCTCGGCCTGGACCTTCTCGGCCACGGCGATCTGCTCTTCCTTGCTCGCCTCGGCCGCCGAGCCTTGCCCGCCGAAGGCCTGCCAGGTGGACGGGCTGAACTGCAGGCCACCCTCGTACCCGTTGCCGGTGTTGGTGCTCCAGTCGCCGCCGCTCTCGCACTGCGCGAGCTTGTCCCAGGTCGCCGTGTCGGTACCCGCGGTCTGACCGCCCGTGGCAGCCGGGGCCGCCTGTGCCCCCTCGGGGTCGCGTGGCTGCTCACCCTCGCCGCCCTGCGCCGGCTCCGCGTCGTTCTGCTCCGGCGCGGTCTGCTCCGGGCGTTCCTCGCCCGGTCCGTCGGCCTCATCACCCGGCGAGGGGTCGTCAGGCTGGTCACCGGAACTACCCTGCTCGCCCCCGGACGACTCCTCCTCGTCACCGGGGCCACCGCTGGCACCCGGCCCGTCACCGGTCGAGCTGCTCTCACTCTCACGGCTGATGCCGGAGTCGCTACCGGCGCTGGTGCTCTCGTCCGGGCTAGCGCCCTCATCGGGGGAGCCCGACTCGTCCGAGGAGGAACCCGGTCCGGAGTCGCTGCCAGAACTGTCGGACCCGGTGCTCTCGGAGCTGCTGTTGTCGGGGCCGGAGCCGGAGTCCCCGCCCAGGTCGATCGCGTCCAGCTTCTCCGCGAGCTGCTCGGCCACCGGGTCGACGTCAGCGGCCTGCTTGACCTGCTCGGCGAGCTTCTCGGCGCCGGACTCCCAGCCCTCACCGGAGCCGCCCGCACCGGCGCCCGAGTCGCGGGTGGTGGACGTGCTGATGTCGGAGTCCTGTGCCGCGGACCCGCCGGAGTCGGGCGAGCCGGACTCGCCCGCGGGCGGGGAGTCGCTGCTGTCGGAATCGCGGCTGATCGAGTCCGAACCGCCGGATCCGGGGGCATCCGAGCTGGGCGCCTCCCCGTCGGAGCTGCTGGTGGTCGGCGAGCCCGAGTCGGGCCGATCCGAGGTCGCCGAGCCGGTCTCAGCCGGGCTCGAGGAGCTCTCCGGCGAGCCCGCGGAGCCGGTGTCGCCGAGGTTGAGGTCGTCGAGCTTGTCCAGATCGGCTGGGTCGGCGCCGAGCTTCTCGAGCTGGTCGCGATCCATCACCTGCAAG
>JAKDNL010000116.1 GCA_030451825.1 Pseudonocardia sp.
GCCGGAGTCGGCGGTGGTGCCCGGCGGGACCGGGGTCGACGGAGCGGGGCCGGTCGAGGTGCCCGACCACACCGACGCGGCGGCGGCCGTCACCAGACCCGCACCGAGGACGTGCAGCGACACCAGCAGCTCGGGCACCCCCAGCGCGTACTGGATCCCGCCCAGCGCGCCCTGTGCGAGCACGACCGCGACCAGTACCGCGAACCGGCGGTTCAGTGCGGCCGGGGCGGAGACGGCGCGCAGGGCGAAGCCCAGGCCGACCAGCGTCCCGAGGTAGGCGAAGAGGAGGTCGGCATGCAGCTGCGCGAGCAACGGGACCCCGACGTCGAGGCGCGGTGTCGCGGCGTCCCCGGCGTGCGGCCCGGCTGCGGTGACCAGCGTCCCGGCGATCAGCAGCGCCACCAGCACGACGGTCGAGACGATGATCAGTCCGCGAACGGCGCCCGGCACGGTCCGGGTGGCCGCGACGTCGTCCTGTCCGGCGGCCGATACCAGCAGGACCGAGAGCCATACCAGGATCATCGAGGCCAGGAAGTGCGGCATCACGCTCCACCAGGACAGCCCGGCGAGCACCGTGAAGCCACCGATCACGGCCTGGGCGACGACACCGAGCGGCATCATCGCGGTCAGCAGGGTCAGGCGCCGACGACGCGGACGGGTGAACAGCGCGGCGAGGAGGCACGACCCGGCCACGAACACGACCGCGACACCGAGCAGCCGGTTGCCGAACTCGATCCACTGGATCAGTGGCGCGATCTCCGGGTGCGGTGTCGGCACCAAGCTGCCCGGGTTGCACTGCGGCCAGGTGGGACAGCCGAGCCCGGAACCGGTCACGCGGACCACCGAGCCGGTGACGGCGATCCCGATCTGCGCCACCAGGTTGCCGATCGCGAGCCGCCGCATCAGGACCGGCGGTGTCGCGGGGATCCTGGAGACGAGGGAGGGTCTGGCCACGCCGTCGATCGTAGGCCGCACGGTTCGGCGACCCGATCCGGAGGGGCCGGAGCGCGGCTCAGCGCCAGCGAACGGCGCGGGCCGCGACCAGGCCGGCGAGCACGGCCCAGCCGACGAGCACGAGCACCGGCCCGATGCCGGGCAGGGAGCCCTCGGCCATCGTCGCGCGCAGTGCCTCGGCCAGGGCGCCGGATGGCAGGAACGCGGCCACCGTGGCGATCGGCTCCGGCAGCATCGAGAGCGGGATCACGATCCCGCCGGCCAGCAGCAGCACGAACCACACCACGTTCGCCAGCGCCAGGACGATCTCCGCGCGCAACGTCCCGCCGAGCAGGATCCCGAGCGCCCCGAACGCGGCAGCTCCCAGCAGCACCGACACGGCGGCACCGGCGAGGTTCGCGCCGCCGCCGGCCGCCATCTCCGAGGGACGCCAGCCGATCAGGGCCGCCAGCACGCACAGCAGCACCATCTGGATCACGACGACCGCCAGCACCGCCACCAGACGCCCGGTGACCAGTAGCCAGCGTGGCAGCGCCGTCGCGGCGAGGCGCCGCAGCACGCCGTAGCGGCGGTCGAACCCGAGCGCGATCGCCTGGCTGGTGAACGCCGAGGACATCACGGCCAGGGCCAGGATCGCCGGCAGCACCGACCCGACCCGCGGCTCGGGCACCGGCAGCAGCGCGATCAGGCTCAGGCCGCACAGCAGCACGATCGGGATCAGCAGCGTGAGCAGGACCTGCTCGCCGTTGCGCAGCGCCAGCCGGGTCTCGATCCCGGCCTGGGCGCGCAGCATCCCGAGCAGTGGCCCGCGGGCCGGCGACGGGGTGAACGTGCCCTCGGCGAACGTGGGTGGAGGGGCTGTGCTCATGTCGCCTCCGCGGGAAGAAGTACGTCGGCGGTGCTCATGTCGCCTCCGCGGGAAGAAGTACGTCGGCGGTCATCAGCGCAGCTCCCGTCCGGTCAGGTCCAGGAACACGTCCTCCAGGCTGCGCCGCGCGACCTGGACGTCGTCGGCGAGAACGCCCTGGTCGGCGCACCACGAGGTGATCGCGGACAGCGCAGCCGGATCGATCCGGCCCTGCACCAGGTAGCGGCCCGGCAGCGTCTCCGACGTCGCGTAACCGACCGGCAGACGGGTGTCGAGGTGGTCGAGGTCCATCCCCGGTCGTGCGCGGAAGCGCAGCTCCTGCTGGCCCCCGGCGGTGAGCTGGGCCGGGCTGCCGTGCGCGACGACGCGTCCGTGGTCGATGATCACGACGTCGTCGGCCAGCGCCTCGGCCTCCTCCATCAGATGTGTCGTGAGCAGCACCGCGACGCCGTCCCGGCGCAGCGCGCCGACCAGCTGCCAGACCAGGTGCCGGGCCTGCGGGTCCATCCCCGCGGTCGGCTCGTCGAGGAACACCAGCTCGGGGCGCCCGACGATGGCGCAGGCCAGCGCCAGCCGCTGCTGCTCGCCGCCGGAGAGCCGCTTGTAGGTGGTCCGGGCGTGCTCCCGCAGCCCGAGGACGTCGAGCAGCCAGTCCGGATCGAGCGGGTTCGCCGAACACGACGCGACCAGGCGCAGCATCTCGCCGGCCCGGACCCCCGGGTAGGCGCCGCCGCCCTGGGGCATCGCGCCGATCCGGGCCCGCACCCGTTCCGACGACGGCGAGCGGCCGAGCACGCGGACCTCGCCGGCGTCCGGGGTGGTGAGCCCGGAGCAGATCTCGACGGTGGTGGTCTTGCCGGCGCCGTTCGGCCCGAGCAGGGCCAGGACGGACGCGGCCGGGATCTCCAGGTCGATGCCGTCCACGGCGGTCGTCGTCCCGTAGCGCTTGACCAGGCCCCTCACCGACACCGCGGAGCCCGACACCGCGGAGCCCGACACCGCGGAGCCCGATACCGCGGAGCCCGACTCCGCTGGGCCGGGCGGGCTCGGAGGGATGGCGCTCACGGGGCGGATTCTAGAGAGGGCGCCCGGTCCGTATCCCGCACGGGCGTCCGTAGCTCCCGGCGCACCCACAGCAGGGCGACGGCGAACACGACCGCTCCGGCGATGATCGCCAGCGGCAGCTGGAAGGCCCGGAAGATGAAGTCCGCACCGGTCGGCGGGACCACCAGGGCCAGCACCGCGGACAGCCCGAGTACGGCGCGACGGTAGTGCGGCATCGCGCGGGTCGCGGTGAGCGGGATCACCGCCCAGAGCAGGTACCAGGGGTGCACGACGGGCCCGAGCAGCACGACCGCGCCCAACCCGGCCCCGACGCCGGTGACCGGCTCGATCTTCCCGCGCAGGCACGCGATCAGCAGCCACAGGCAGACCAGGGAGAACCCGACGCCGCCGAGCAGGCGGGTCAGCGACAACGCGGAGTCGGTGTGGTCACCCAGCCCGGCGACCTTGCCGATCTGTCCGGAGAGCAGGCCGAGGTCGGTCGAGCCCGACATCCAGCTGCGGATCTCGCCCGGCGCGGACAGACCCTTGAGCCAGTTGAAGCCGAGCCCGGTGCCGACGCTGTAGAGGGTGAACACCACCGCGGCCACCGCGGTCAGCGCGCTGGTGACGACCGCCCAGTCCTTCACGGTGCCGCCCCGTCGCCGGATCAGGTACACCCCGACGAAGCCGAGCGCGAGCAGGGCGGGCAGCTTCACCGACGCCGCCGAGACGATGAGCACGGCGCCGAGCAGCCATCTCCAGGGTGGTTGCACCGTGTCGTCCGGGCCCAGCGCCAGGTGCAGCCCGACCAGCATCAGGCCGATCATCAGCGACTCGTTGTGGATGCCGCTGACCAGGTGGAACAGCACCAGCGGGTTGGCCGCGCCGAGCCAGAGCACCAGGCCCGGGTCGAGGCCCGCCCGCCGGGCGAGCTTGGGCAGCATCCACACGATCAGCCCGACCCCGACGAGGGCGAGGACCCGGTGTTCGAGGACGCCCAGTACCGCGTTCTCCCCGCTGATGGCGGTGATCACCCGGCCGAGGCCGAGGAACAGCGGGCCGTACGGGGCCGGGGTGTCCCGCCAGACCGTCGGGATGCCGCTGACCAGCGGGTCGCCGATGCCCAGGGCCTGCGCCGGGCCGATGGTGTAGGGGTCGATGCCGCGGGCCAGGGTCGCGCTCTGCGCGAGGTAGCTGTAAATGTCCTTGGTGAACATCGGCGGGGCCAGCGCCAGCGGGATCGCCCAGAGCACCCCGGTGCGCACCAGCTCGCGCTTCTTCGGGGCCGGCGGCACGGCGCCGCGCGAGGTGAGCATCCGTCCGATCCACAGCCACGCCAGCACGACCATCCCGAGGCCGGCGTAGGTGATGGCGATCGAGGCGGTGACGTTGCGCCCGGGCAGGCCGAGGACTCGCAGCCCGTTGAGCGGGTTGGGCACCGGGAACGCCCCGGAGCCCAGCGCGCTGATCGCCATCAGCAGCGACCCGGTCAGCCCGAGCCGGCGCGCGATGCGGGCCTGGTCCCGGAGCGGGCTGTGGAACAGACTCACTCGCCCCCGCGGGGATTCGGCCACCGAAGCGGCGGGAGCGGCGTCCCGCTCCGGCGGGGCGACCTCGGGCGTCACCATGAGGGCAGGTTAGTAGGGGCGCGGGACGGCTTCGGGGCCGGTCCGGCGACGCGTCGGCGCGACCGGTTCTCCGGTGACCCGAGTCACGGTGCGGGGGGTCGCCTTTGCCGCCCGGCCGGATATAGGCAACACTGATGTTGTGAAAACGGATCGGACGCCCGACGCGACCCCCGCGTCGCACGACCCTGCCTGCGGGCACGGGCCGGACGTCGGCGTGCCGTCCTCCGGCGAGGGCCGTACCCGGGCGGCGGTGGCCCGCCTGCTCATGGAGCAGGGACCGGTGACCGCGGTCTCGGTCGCCTCCGAGCTGGAGCTGTCCGGGCCGGCGGTGCGCCGGCACCTGGACGCGATGATCGCCGACGGCGAGGCGGACACCCGCAATCCGCCCGCACGCCCGCGGGGCCGTGGGCGCCCGGCCAAGGAGTACGTCCTCACCGACGCCGGCCGGGTGCGGTTCGGCCACGGCTACGACGACCTCGCGACATCGGCACTGAGGTTCCTGGCCGAACAGGCCGGCCCCGGCGCCGTCGACGCGTTCGCGCGCAAGCGGGTCTCGGAGCTGCTGGGCGCCGACCGCGCCGAGATCACCGCCCCGGACGCTCCGCAGGAGCGGGCCGATGCGCTGGCCAGGGTCCTGTCGGCCCGTGGCTACGCTGCACAGGCACGCCACGGTGGGCGCGGGGTGCAGCTGTGCCAGCACCACTGCCCGGTGGCGCACGTCGCCGCCGAGTTCCCGGAGCTCTGCGAGGCCGAGACAAAGGCCTTCGCCGAGCTGCTGGGCACGCACGTGCAGCGGCTGGCCACGATCGCGCGCGGCGACGCCGCGTGCACCACACACGTCCCGCTCGAGGATCCCGAACTCCTCGCGCGGGTACGGGACAGGGAACACGCTCCGGCCGCGGCCGGCGAGACGGTTCCACCGCCACGGTCCCCGAAAGGGAGGCAGTCCGAATGACGGCCACTCATGATGTGAAGCCAGAGCTCACCCAGGAGGAGACGCTCGCGACGCTCGGGCGGTACGAGTTCGGCTGGTCCGACTCGGATACCGCCGGCGCGACCGCACGACGCGGTCTGTCCTCCGACGTCGTCGCGAACATCTCCCAGCTCAAAAGCGAGCCCGAATGGATGCTCGAGTTCCGCCAGAAGGCGCTCGACATCTTCGGCCGCAAGCCGATGCCGCGGTGGGGTTCCGACCTGTCCGGGATCGACTTCGACAACATCAAGTACTTCGTCCGTTCCTCGGAGAAGCAGGCGGCCACCTGGGACGACCTGCCCGAGGACATCAAGAACACCTACGACAAGCTGGGCATCCCGGAGGCCGAGAAGGCCCGCCTGGTCTCCGGTGTCGCGGCGCAGTACGAGTCCGAGGTCGTCTACCACTCGATCCGTGAGGACCTCGAGGAGCAGGGTGTCATCTTCCTGGACACCGACACGGCGCTCAAGGAGCACCCGGAGCTGTTCAAGGAGTACTTCGGCTCGGTGATCCCGTCCGGGGACAACAAGTTCTCCGCCCTGAACTCGGCCGTGTGGTCCGGTGGCTCGTTCATCTACGTGCCGAAGGGTGTGCACGTCGACATCCCGCTGCAGGCCTACTTCCGGATCAACACCGAGAACATGGGCCAGTTCGAGCGGACGCTGATCATCGTCGACGAGGGTGCCTACGTGCACTACGTCGAGGGCTGCACGGCGCCGATCTACAGCTCCGACTCGCTGCACTCGGCCGTCGTGGAGATCATCGTGAAGAAGGGCGGTCGCTGCCGCTACACGACGATCCAGAACTGGTCGAACAACGTCTACAACCTGGTCACCAAGCGCGCCAAGGCCGAAGAGGGCGCGACCATGGAGTGGGTCGACGGCAACATCGGCTCCAAGGTGACCATGAAGTACCCGGCCGTCTGGCTGATGGGCGAGCACGCCAAGGGTGAGGTCCTCTCGATCGCGTTCGCGGGCGAGGGACAGCACCAGGACGCCGGCGCGAAGATGGTCCACATGGCGCCGAACACGTCGTCGACGATCATCTCGAAGTCGGTGGCCCGGGGCGGTGGCCGGACCTCGTACCGCGGCCTGGTGCAGGTCAACGCGCGGGCGAAGAACTCGCGTTCGACGGTCAAGTGCGACGCGCTGCTGGTCGACACGATCAGCCGCAGCGACACCTACCCGTACGTGGATGTGCGCACCGACGACGTGTCGATGGGCCACGAGGCCACGGTGTCCAAGGTCAGCGAGGACCAGCTCTTCTACCTGATGAGCCGCGGCCTGACCGAGGACGAGGCGATGGCCATGGTCGTGCGCGGGTTCGTCGAGCCGATCGCGCGCGAGCTGCCCATGGAGTACGCGCTGGAGCTGAACCGGCTGATCGAGCTGCAGATGGAGGGCTCCGTAGGATGACGTCCGAAGTTGCCGGCCTGGCACCCGAACTCAAGGGTGCGAAAGAAGGCCAGGGCGAGGTCCCGATCGCCTCGGCGGGTGAGCGGTTCCAGTCGTTCGACGTGGACGCGTTCGAGGTCCCCGGCGGGCGTGAGGAGAACTGGCGCTTCACGCCGATGCGCCGCCTGCGGGGTCTGCACGACGGCACGGCCACGTTCGACGGCACCGCCACCGTCACGGTCACCGACGTGGCGGGGGCGACCGTCGAGACGGTCGGGCGCGAGGACTCGCGGATCGGCGAGGCCGGTGTGCCCGCCGACCGGGTCGCCGCGGCGGCCTGGTCGGCCTTCAAGGAGGCCACAGTGGTCTCGCTGGACGGCGCTGCGACGTCGGACGGCAGGGTCGAGCCCGTCACGGTGACCGTCGAGGGCCCGGGAGTCGGTGCCACGGCCGCCGGTCACCTGCACATCCGCACCACCCCGAACACCGAGGCGACCGTCGTGGTCGTCCGGCGGGGCAGCGGCGCGCTGGCGGACAACCTGGAGGTCGTGCTGGCCGAGGCCTCGAAGCTGACGCTCGTGGTCACCGACGAGTGGGCCGACGACGCCGTGCACGTGGGCGCCGAGCACCTGTCCATCGGCAAGGACGCGACGCTGCGGGGCACCGCGGTGCAGCTCGGTGGTGACCTGGTGCGGGTGAGTTCGACGATCCGCTACGCGGCTCCCGGCGGCGACGCCGAGCTGCTCGGCCTCGGCTTCGCCGACGGCGGGCAGCACCTGGAGCAGCGGCTGCTGGTCGACCACGCGGAGCCGAACTGCACCTCGAACGTGTTCTACAAGAACGCGCTGCAGAGCAACGCGGCCGGCGACCCCGCGCACACGATCTGGATCGGCGACGTGCTGATCCGGGCGGCGGCGGAGAACACCCGGACGTTCGAGTTCAACCGGAACCTGGTGCTCACCGAGCACGCGCGTGCCGACTCGGTCCCGAACCTGGAGATCGAGACCGGCGAGATCGCCGGCGCCGGGCACGCGAGCACCACCGGTCGCTTCGACGACGAGCAGCTGTTCTACCTGCAGAGCCGGGGCATCCCGGAGAAGGATGCACGACGCCTCGTCGTCCGGGCGTTCTTCCACGAGATCCTGCACAAGATCAAGCTGCCGGAGCTGCGCGAACGGCTGGAGGAGGCCGTCGAGGCCGAGCTTGCCGTCACCGGCGTCTGAGTTCCCGGCCTCCCACCACACTTTCGACGAACCACGGAGCGACGAGCACATGTCCACCTTGGAGATCAAGGACCTGCACGCCTCGGTGACCACCGAGGACGGGCCGAAGGAGATCCTGCGCGGGGTCAACCTCACGATCCGCGCGGGCGAGACGCACGCGATCATGGGCCCGAACGGGTCCGGCAAGTCCACGCTGGCCTACGCCATCGCCGGGCACCCGAAGTACGAGACCACCTCCGGTGAGGTGCTCCTGGACGGCGAGAACGTCCTGGAGATGACCGTCGACGAGCGTGCGCGGGCCGGGCTGTTCCTGGCCATGCAGTACCCGGTCGAGGTCCCGGGCGTGTCGATGGCGAACTTCCTGCGCAGCGCGGCCACCGCGACGCGCGGCGAGGCGCCGAAGCTGCGGACCTGGGTCAAGGAGGTCAAGGGCGCGATGAGCGACCTCGACATCGACCCGGAGTTCGCCGACCGCTCGGTCAACGAGGGCTTCTCCGGTGGTGAGAAGAAGCGCCACGAGGTGCTGCAGCTCGCGCTGCTGAACCCGAAGATCGCGGTGCTGGACGAGACCGACTCCGGCCTCGACGTCGACGCGCTGCGGGTGGTGAGCGAGGGCATCAACCGCTACCGCGCCAGCGGCGAGAACGGGGTTCTGCTGATCACGCACTACACCCGGATCCTGAACCACATCAAGCCGGACAAGGTGCACGTGTTCGCCGGCGGGCGGGTCGTCGAGTCCGGCGGTCCCGAGCTGGCCGACGAGCTCGAGGCGAACGGCTACGTGCGGTTCGTCAATGCCGAGGCCGCCTCCGTCGAGTCCGGCCTGGCGAACGCCGGTAGCGGGGCGACCGCACGATGACCGCGGTGTCGGCGCCCCGCGTCGGCGACGGCTCGTCCGGGTCGGCGCTCGACGTCGCGCGTATCCGGGAGGACTTCCCGATCCTCGGGCGCACCGTGCGCGAGGACCGGCCGCTGGTCTACCTGGACTCCGGGGCCACCTCGCAGCGCCCGCGCCAGGTGCTCGACGCCGAGCGCGAGTTCCTGACCCACCACAACGCCGCAGTGCACCGCGGTGCGCACCAGCTCGCCGAGGAGGCGACCGACGCCTATGAGTCCGCGCGCGAGCGGATCGCGGCGTTCGTCGGGGCGATGACGCGCGAGGTGGTGTTCGTCAAGAACGCCACCGAGGGGATCAACCTGGTCGCCTACGCGTTCGGCAACGCCTCGGTGCGCACCGGGCTGTCCGACGAGTCGGAGCGGTTCGCGCTCGAACCCGGTGACGAGATCGTGGTCACCGAGCTCGAGCACCACGCGAACCTGGTGCCCTGGCAGGAGCTGTGCCGGCGGACCGGCGCGGTCCTGCGCTGGTACTCGGTGACCGAGGACGGGCGGATCGACCTCGACTCGCTCGAGCTCACCGACCGGACGAAGGTCGTCGCGTTCACCCACCAGTCCAACGTCACCGGGGCCGTCGCGCCGGTCGACGAGCTGGTGCGCCGGGCTCGTGCCGTCGGCGCGCTGACCGTGCTGGACGCGTGCCAGTCGGTGCCGCACACGCCGGTCGACTTCCACGCCCTGGGCGTCGACTACGCCGTGTTCTCCGGGCACAAGATGCTCGGACCCTCGGGGGTCGGCGTGCTCTGGGGCCGCTCCGAGCTGCTGCAGGCGATGCCCCCGTTCCTCACCGGCGGCTCGATGATCGAGACGGTGCACATGGAGGGGTCCACCTACGCCCCGCCGCCGCAGCGCTTCGAGGCCGGTGTGCCGATGACGTCGCAGGCCGTGGGCCTGGGCGCGGCCGTGGACTACCTGCGCCTGATCGGGATGGACGCCGTCGCGGCGCACGAGGCCGAGCTGACCCGGGTGGCCCTGGACGGGCTGCGCGAGGTCCCGGGCGTGCGCCTGGTCGGGCCGGACACCACCGAGCTGCGTGGGGGAGCGGTGTCCTTCGTCGTGGACGAGGTGCATGCGCACGATCTCGGGCAGGTGCTCGACGACCGCGGCATCGCGATCCGGGTCGGGCACCACTGCGCCTGGCCGCTGCACCGGAAGTTCGGGATCGTGGCCACGGCGCGCGCGTCGTTCGCGGTGTACAACACGGTGGACGAGGCCGCACAGCTCGCCGACGGGATCCGTGCCGCTCAGAAGTTCTTCGGGGTGGTGTGATGCAGCTGCAGCAGATGTACCAGGAGATCATCCTGGACCACTACCGGTCGCCGCACGGCTCCGGGCTGCGTGAGCCCTACGACGCCGAGTCGCATCACGTCAACCCGACCTGCGGCGACGAGGTGACGTTGCGGGTGAAATTGGACGAGACCCACAGCGTGATCAGCGACATCTCCTACGACACGCTGGGCTGCTCGATCAGCCAGGCGTCGGTCTCGGTGCTGCACGACCTGGTGGTCGGGCGCAGCGTCGCCGCCGCGTGGGAGATCCTGGACGCGTTCCAGGAGATGGCGCAGAGCCGCGGCAAGATCGAGCCGGACGAGGACGTGCTCGGCGACGGCGTGGCGTTCGCCGGCGTCGCGAAGTACCCGGCGCGGGTGAAGTGTGCGTTGCTGGGCTGGATGGCGTTCAAGGATGCTGTCAGCCGAACCCCCGCCGACATGTCTGCCGGCAGGACAGTGAAGCAGGACCAGAAGGGACCCGTGGGATGAGCGAGACGACTTCGGAGACGCCGGCGACCACGGCCGAGGACGAGGTGGTGCGCGGTGCCGCCGGGATGCCGGACGCCGCCGCCCCCGCCGAGGGCGCCCCCTCCCAGGACGAGCTGGAGGAGGCCATGAAGGACGTCGTCGACCCCGAGTTGGGGATCAACGTCGTCGACCTCGGTCTGGTCTACGGCCTCGGTGTCGAGGGGAAGACCGCGGTCATCGACATGACGCTGACCTCGGCGGCCTGCCCGCTGACCGACGTGATCGAGGAGCAGGCCCGCTCCGCGCTCACCGCGGACGGCATGGTCGACGACATCCGGATCAACTGGGTCTGGATGCCGCCGTGGGGCCCGGAGAAGATCACCGAGGACGGCCGCGAGCAGCTGCGCGCCCTCGGCTTCCGCGTCTAGTCCCCGTTACACCCCTGTGAGTGGATATGGTCGCCATAGCGACGATTTCCACTCACGAGGGTGGAGCGGTCAGGTACGGAACAGAGCGGCGAGGCGGTTGTCGAGACCGGGCACGACCGCGGTGTCGATCCCGAACTCGGTCTCCAGCACGTCCCGGATCTCGCCGGGCGACTCCAGCTCCTGGCGCTTGCTGGGCCCGCCCAGGTGATGCACCGTGAACGACCGCCCGTTCAGCGCCCGCCGTCGGTCGGCCCCCGGCAGGGCCGCGATCAGGGCGCTGCGAAACGGTGACGACGGGTGGTGGGCGAGGTACCAGTTGCCCATCTCGTAGTCGATCTGCGGGGCCGGGAGCAGCTCGAACGTGTAGAGCGGACGCCACCGGTCGGCACGGGCGTGCAGCGTCCAGGTGTCCCCGTCGCGGTGCAGCCGGTAGGGCTCCAGCGGCGTCTCCTGCTCGACGTCCGGTTCCAGGGCGAGCACGCCGGTGGGTGTCATCCCGCCGAACCCCACGTCGGCCAGGAACGTCCCCTCCGGCAGTTCGACCCGCAGGAGCATGTGCGTGCGCGAGGTCGGCGGGGTGTCCTCGGGGAGCATCCACCGGACCCGGCCGGCCAGTCCGGTGGTGCGGAAGCCGAGCGCGTCCAGGGAGTGGCGCAGCAGGCTGTTGTGCTCGTAGCACCAGCCGCCCCGCCCGCCGCGGACCAGCTTGGCGGTCACCGCGTCCGGGTCGATCCCCGGCTCGATGCCGGTGAACGGGTCGAGGCCCTCGAACGGGATCGTCGTGGCGTGCGCGGTGACGATCCGGCGCAGCGTCGCCAGGTCCGGCGTCGTCGCGTCCGGAACCCCGATCCGGTCGAGGTAGGCCGCCAGGTCGGAGGTCCGCGCGTCGGTCATGGAGCACAGCCTGCCGGGTGCGGCCCGGTTCAGGTCAAGGGCTGTGGTGCGTCATGGGCTGCGGTGCGTCAAGGACTGCGGTGCTCAGCCCTCGCGTGCCGCCCGCAGCGCCCACCTCTTGAGGTGGGCGTAACCCCGGGTGCTCTGTGCCGAGAGCCGGCGCAGCTCGTAGCGCGGGTCGTCGGAGAGCACGTCGGCGACCTCCCGGTCGACCAGCACCGTGTCCGGGCGGGCCTGCGAGGTGAGCCGGGCGGCCACGTTGACCACCTCGCCGTAGACGTCGCCGTAGCGGGTCAGCACCATCCCGTGCGCCAGCCCGATCCGCAGCTGGGGCAGGGACGGCTCGATCCGCACCCGGTCCCGCAGGCCCAGCGCGATCGCGGCCGCGTCGGCGGGGTGCTCGGTGACGAACAGGACCTCGTCGCCGACCGTCTTGATGATCCGCCCGCGGCCGTTCGCGATCACCTCGTTGGTGACGGCGCCGAACCGTTCGATCATCTCGCCGAGCTCGTCCATCGTGCGGCGCCGGGTGGTGCGGGTGAACCCGACCATGTCGGCGAACCCGACCGAGAGCGGCCAGGTGTCGGACGCCATCGCCGTCGCGCCGGACTCCTGAGCCCCGGCGATCCAGCGCGAGGCGGTCGCCGCGAGGTGGCGGCGCCACACGTAGGACTGCATCTGCTCGAGCTCGGGCAGCACCTCGGCGGCCAGCCGGGCGGCGCCGCGCGGGCGCAGCTCCCCGACGTGCGCGGTCACGACCTGGGCCAGCATCCCGATCTGCCACTCGGCCAGGCGCGACATCGACTGCGCGACCGCACGGGCGACGGCCTCGCGGACCCCGGCGTCGGGCAGCCACTCCCGGCTCATCGCCGCGACCACCGTCGCCGACTCGACGTCGAGCCGGGTGAACACGCGCTCGTCCGGCCCGGAGTCGGGGAAGCCGAGCGAGCGCCAGAGCCGGTGCGCCTCCTCGGTGTCGAGCTCCGCCGCGGCGATCACCTCGTCGCGGGTGAACTCCCGCGGCGCGCCGAGGATGAGCTCGTCGAGTACGGACTCGTCGAGGTCGGACCAGTTGACCGGGTCTCCGTCGAGGTCGCGGCCGGCGTCCGGGGAGGGCGCGGCGGTGGGCGGTTCCGGATCGTCACCGGAACCGTCGCGGTCGTCGCGCCGGGAGGACACCGCTCAGCTGGTGTGCACGACGAGTACGTCGACGCCGGCGCGGCGGGTCGCGTCCGCCGGGACCGAGCCCAGCAGGCGCCCGGACAGGGTGTTGAGGCCCTTGTTGCCCACGACCAGCAGGTCCGCGGCGTGATCTTTCACAGCCTTGCGCAGCACGTCCATCGGCGCGCCGTCCTCGGCGTGCGTGCTGACCTTGCGCGCGCCGGCCTTCGTGGCCCGGTCGGCGGCCTCGCGCAGCGCCTCCTCGGCCGGGGTCCAGCCGACGACGAGGTAGGACTCCTCCTTGAGGGCGTCCTGTGCCGCGGCGGTGTCCTCGCGGCTGGTCGGGGTGTAGGCGGAGACGATGACGAGCTGGGCGTCGCTGTCGGCGGCGACGCCGGCCGCCCTGTCGACGGCGGCGAACGAGGTCGCGGACCCGTCGGTCCCGACGACGACGGTGCGGTAAGCGGGCATGGGGAGCCTCCGTATGGGGTGCACGTGCCCGGGGCACGAGGACCGGGGCGCTCTGCGCCGAATGGCCAGAAGTTACTACGGGTAGTTCGAACGTCCAGCACCGACACGGCCGACATCACTCGTCCAGGGGGCCGGCCGACGCGTCCGAACCGCCGAACGCAGCATCCGCGCGCGTACCGGCGGGGCCGCCGTCCGGGCCAGGGCCGCCATCGCCCGCAGCGTCCCGGACAGATCGTCGCGCCCGGACAGGAAGGCGGCGCGGTGCCGCTCCGGCAGGCGGAAGAACGCCTCGAAGAACGCCGGGGCCAGGTCCGGGGGCAGGTCCAGGACCGTGCGAAGGCCGTGCCGGCGCAGCCGGTGCACGGCACGGGCCGGCGCCGGCCAGAGGACCCGGGCGGCGGCCGTCGTCGCGGCGGCGGGGGAGCCGGGCAGGTGCGCGGCCAGGGCGTCGGCGACCACCGGGGCGAGCCCGAGCGCGGTCGCGACGCTGAACCCGCTGGCCGGGTGCACGAGCGGGGTGGCGGCGCCGAACGCGACCGGGTGGGCCGGGGCGGGCGGCTCGTCGACCGGGAAGCGGACCCGCTCGGCCGGGGCGTCGGGCGGGACACCGACGCCGTGCCGGTCGAGCCGGGTGCGCAGGCGCTCGCGCAGCTCCGGCAGGGGCAGCCCCGGGCGGCGGGCCAGCGAGGTCTCCTCCAGCAACACGGTGCCGTCGCCGTAGGGGACGGCGTAGAGGAACGTCGGCCATCCGGCGTGCCCGTGGTCGGGTCGCCAGTCCATGAACAACGCCTCGCCCGGGCCCAGCAACGGCGCCGCGAGGCCCGCCGGCACCACGACGCCGTAGGCGGTCTGCTCCGCGGCCGGTCCTCGTCGCGAGGGACGCAGCGTGCTCGGTGCGCCGGTGGCGTCGACGACGACGCCCGCGTCCAGCACCCGGCCCCCCGCGCCCGGCACCGCGCCATCCCCCGTCACCGGGCCGGCTCCCGTCACCGCGCCGGCCAGGGTCACCGCGCCGACCCGGGCCGACACCGCTCGACCGGCGAGCACCCGCACCCCGGCCATGCCCGCATCCAGGTGTGCCCGCAGACCGGCGGTGTCCAGCACGACGTACGCGCCGTCGACCACGTGCTCGCCGGTGCCGATCATGCGCGCGCGGGAGCGGGAGCCGCTCGCGGAGCCGGGCACCGTGCCCGGCAGGTCGTCCGCCCACGCGCCGTAGG
>JAKDNL010000117.1 GCA_030451825.1 Pseudonocardia sp.
GAGGGCTTCCTGGAGCCCTACTTCACCGCGATGGACCCGAACGACCTGCTGTGCATGGCGTGGAAGTGGCAGCACGGGGACGTGGCCCGACACACCGGCGGTGACCTGGCCGCAGCGCTGGGCCGCAACGAGGCGACGGTGCGGATCATGCCGATCAACGAGGACATGTTCTTCCCGGTGCGCGACCACGAGTCCGAGCAGGCACTGACGCCGAACTCGGATCTCCGGGTGATCGACGACGTGCTCGGGCACCTCGGGCTGTTCGGCGTGGCGCCCACCTACATCGGGCAGGTCGACCAGTACCTGAACGAGCTCCTCGCGACGTCCTGAGCCCACGAACCGCGCGGGTCGGGTGGCGCCGTGCGCCGCCCGGCCCGCCCCGGCCCGGGGCGCCTCATGCCACCGAAGTCGATTCGACTGTCTTGCGGGCTCCCCGCGGTGGCGCGCTAGAATTCTGTACATGCAGACGTTGCCGCTGGCCGAGGTCCGTGCCCGGCTGTCGGCGCTGGTCGACGAGGTGGGCCGCACCGCCGAGCGACTCACCATCACGCGCAACGGCGTTCCGGTTGCGGTCGTCGTCTCGATCGATGACCTCGCAGCTCTCGAGGAGACCCTCGCCTGGCTCGACAGCCCCGAGGCGATCCGCCGTGCCGCGGAGGCAGACGAGGCGGTCGCGGCCGGTGATGTGGCTGGTCGCGACGACATGGCCGCGCTGATCGCCGCCAGGTCGCCCCGCCGCAGCGCGTGACGGCGACGCCGGGTGAGGGCGATCGCTCCGAACTGGCTTTCGGACCGGCTGCCGGCCGGGCCCTCGCCGGACGGCTCCCCGAGCGTGTCGCCGCAGCCGTCTGGGCGTTTTGCGACGGCCCGCTGCGCGACAACCCTTACCGGGTGGGCAAGGCGCTGCGGGCTCCGCTGGCCGGCCGGTACTCCGCTCGCCGCGGTGCCTATCGCGTTCGGTATCGGGTGGACGACGACAAACAGCTTGTGACCGTGATCGACATTGCCTACCGCGCTGATGCGTACCACCCAGGACGCGCATAAGCGTCGGATAGGGTCGGATGCACAACCGCTCGCTGGCGTGACGCGTGGCATGACGCAGCTCGTTCGCGCAGGGCACACGGCGCTTTCGGTGCGACGAGATCCGCGGTAGATGCTTGAATCCGTGGTTCCGTCGGGGAGATCCAGCCAGTGGTTGATCGGCGCCGGGCTGTCGGGTGGGTCGCGGTCCGGGCGTGAGAGTGACATGAGGGTCCTCGAATCCACACCGAACAGCCCTGGTGTCACGCTCAACCGAGGCGCGCCCGGGCGCGGTCGTCAGGCCCGGTCGGAGTCGGCGTCGCGGGTCAGCGTCCCGAGCGCTCCGTCGATGGCGCAGACGGTGCCGCGCCCGACCCGGGCTGTTGCGACCACCATGCCGGCCTGATTCCCGGGCCGGGTGGACCCTCGTCCGTGCGTGACCCGATCGGCCGGTAATGAAGGTGGTGCCGGGTGCGAGGTCCCCCGGTGGCCCGGAACCGGGATCGGTCCCGACCGATCGACGTCGGATGACGGCGCGGCGCGAGGCCGCGGCCGGCGGCGTGCCCGCCGCCGAGTCCCTTGTGGGCCCACGATGAGCCGGGCACCGGCCCGGATCGCCGCCGCGAGCGGGCTGGCCTTCGCGGCGCTGTTCGTCACCGCGCTCGTGCTGATGCACCGCGCCCCCGGGCTGAACGCGTCGGACGCGGCGTACACGACGTTCTACGCCGGCGGCGGCGACATGGTCCTGGTCACCGTGGGCCTCTACCTCGTGCCCCTGGCCGGGATCGCGTTCCTGTGGCACATGACCGCGATGCGGGCGCTGCTGGACACGCTGACCCCGGCGCCGTCGACGATGGCGCACGGCCTGAACCTGCTGGCCGGGATTCTGTTCGTGACTATGGTCTTCGCCGGCACCGCCGCCGCGGGGGCGCCCGCGCTCGCGGTCTACCTCGGGCACGCCCCGGTCGCCGACCCCGGGACCGCCCGGGTGCTCACCGCCGTCGGGTACGGCCTGGTGTTCGTGTTCGCCGTCCGCGGCGCCGGGATGTTCGCGATCACCACCACGACGCTGCTGCGGGCGGCCGGCGTGCTCTCCCTCCCGGTGACCGTCCTCGGCTACCTGCTCGCCGCGTTCCTGCTGCTCAGTGCCAGTCACAACCCGGCGGTCGCACTGGTGTTCCCGGCCTGGGTCGTGCTGGTCGCGGCGAGCCTGCTCGTGCACGCCCGCCGGGCGCCGGCGCCCGGCAGTGACCCGGCGTCGCCGCCGGTGACCGCCCCACCGACCGGCGCGGTCTGACCGCCGCGCCGCACCGTCCGTCCCCGAGGAGGGCACCATCATGGCCGCACCCACCGGTCCCCGGACCGTCCCGGGCCCCCGGGGCCTGCCACTGATCGGCAACGCGCTCGACGTCCCGGCCGGGCGCACGATCCAGGCGCTGATGGACCTGACCCGCCGCTACGGGCCGATCATGCGGCTGAGCACCCCGGCCGGCGAACAGTACGTCGTGTCCGGCCTGGAGATGGTCGACGACCTCTGCGACGACGCGCGGTTCACCAAGCTGGTCGGCGCCGGCCAGCGGGAGCTGCGCAGCAAGTTCGCCAGCGCCGGGCTGTTCACCGCGGACACCGACGACCCGCTGTGGCGCAGCGCCCACGACATACTGCTGCCCTCGTTCAGTACCCGCTCGATGCGCGGCTACCTGCCGCAGATGATCGACATCGCGCAGCAGCTGATGCTCAAGTGGGAACGGGTCAACCCCGGCGAGCCGGTCGACGTCACCGCGGACATGACCCGGCTGACGCTGGACACCATCGCGCTGTGCGGGTTCGGCTACCGGTTCAACTCGTTCTACCGGCAGGACAACCACCCGTTCGTCCGGGCGATGCTCGGCGCGCTGACCGAGAGCCAGGCGCGGGCCCGGCTGGTCCCGGCGCTGATCAAGGCCCGGCCCGGGGCCGAGCGCCGGTTCGTGCGCGACCTCGAGTACATGAAGTCCACGGTCGCGACGATCCTCGCCGACCGCCGCACCCGCGACGACCCCGGCGACGACCTGCTGGGCCACATGCTCACCGGCACCGACAAGCAGGGCCGCAACCTGCCCGACCACAACATCGTCTCGCAGTGCATCACGTTCCTGATCGCGGGCCACGAGACGACCAGCGGGCTGCTGTCGTTCACGATCTCCTACCTGCTCAAGCACCCGGACGTGGTGGCCCGGGCCCAGGCCGAGGTCGACGCGGTGCTGGGCACCGACCCGCTGGCGGTGCCGACCGGGAACCAGATCGGGCGGCTCACCTACGTCACCCAGATCCTGGACGAGACGCTGCGGCTGTGGCCCACGGCTCCGGCGTTCACCCGCCGTCCCTACGCCGACGACACGGTCGGCGGGTGGCCGATGGCGCAGGGCACGGCGATCATCGCGCTCACCCCGATGCTGCACCGGTTGCCCGAGGTGTGGGGCCCGGACGCCGAGGAGTTCGACCCGGACCACTTCGACCCGGACCGCCGCGACGCGCTGCCGGCGAACGCGTTCAAGCCGTTCGGGTCGGGGCAGCGGGCCTGCATCGGGCGGCAGTTCGCGATGCAGGAGGCCGTGCTGGTGCTCGGCATGCTGCTGCAGCGCTTCGAGCTCGTCGACCACGCGAACTACCGGCTGAAGATCAAGGAAGCGCTCACCCTGAAGCCGGACGGGCTCACGGTCACGCTGCGTCCCCGCTCCGGCCGGACCCCCGGTTCGACCGGCTCCGCGACGCCGGCCGGCCCGCCCGCGACGGAGCAGGCTGCCGCGGCGGATCAGAAGGGCGCGACGGGGCAGGCTGCCGCGGCGTCGCCGGCCGCCGACCGGCACGGCACGCCGCTGCTCGTGCTGTTCGGGTCGAACCTGGGCACGGCCGAGGACATCGCCGGGCGGATCGCCCGCGACGGAGCCGACCGCGGGTACGCGGTCCGCACGGACGCCCTCGACGACCACGTCGGTGACCTGCCCACCGAGGGTGCCGTCGTGGTGGTGTCGGCCTCCTACAACGGGCAACCGCCGGACAACGCGATGCGGTTCTGCGCCTGGGTGGGGGACGCGTCGACCCCGGCCGGTGCCGCCACCGGGGTCCGCTACACCGTGTTCGGCTGCGGCAACCGCGACTGGGCCTCGACGTATCAGGCGGTGCCGACGCTGCTCGACGAGCGCCTCGCGGCCCTCGGCGGAACCCGGGCGCACCCGCGCGGGGAGGGCGACGCCCGCGGAGACTTCGACGCCCAGTACGAGTCCTGGTACTCCGGGCTGTGGGACGACCTGGGGTCGGCGCTGGGGCTCGGGCAGGCGGCGGCGGCGGTGCCGACCGGCCCGCGGCTGCGCGTGCGGGCCGAGAACCGGCGGACCGCGAGTCCGGTGGTCCGCTCCTACCGCAGCGTGCCCGCGACCGTGCGGGTGAACCGCGAGCTGACGGCCCGGGTCGGGCAGCCGGGCGGCCGGTCGGTGCGGCACCTGGAGCTCGAGCTGCCGCCGGGCACCTCCTACCGGACCGGTGACCATCTCGGCGTGCTGCCCCGCAACGACGTCGCGCTGATCAACCGGGTGATCGCGCGGTTCGGCCTCGACGCCGGCATGTACGTCACGATCACCGCCGCGGCGGGAGCGCCGACCCACCTGCCGACCGGGGAGCCCTACCCGTTGCTCGGGGTCCTGGCCGGGTGCGTGGAGCTGCAGGACACGGCGAGCCGGGCCGGGATCGCGGCGATGGCCGAGCACATGCCGCAGGGCCCGGAGCGCGACGCGCTCGCCGGCCTCGCCGACACCGCCGAGGCATCCCGGCGCCGCTACCGCGACCAGGTCGCCGCCCCCCGCCGGTCGCTGCTCGACCTGCTCGAGTCGCACCCGGGGTGCGCGCTGCCGTTCGCGGACTTCCTGGACGCGCTGCCGGCGCTGCGCCCGCGCTACTACTCGATCTCCTCCTCGCCGGGGGTGGGCCGGGAGGCGGCGCTGACCGTCGGCGTGCTCGACGAGCCGGCCCGTTCCGGCGATGGGACCTACCGCGGGGTCTCGTCGAACCACCTGCGCGAGACCCCGGAGGGAGGCACGGTCTTCGTGCTCGTGCGCGAGCCCACGATCGCCTTCCGACCGCCGGAGGACCCGCACCTCCCGATGATCATGATCGGTGCCGGTACCGGGATGGCGCCGTTCCGCGGGTTCCTGCAGGAGCGGGGCGCGCTGCGGGACACCGGCGTCCCGGTGGCCGAGTCGCTGCTGCTGCTCGGCTGCCGCGACCCGGAGGACGACCTGCTCTACGCCGACGAGCTCAAGGCGTTCGAGGCGACCGGCGTCGCGCAGCTGTGCCCGGCGTTCTCCCGGGTCGCGGGCTTCCCGCACCGCTACGTCCAGCACGTGCTCGAGGCCGAGGGCGACCGGGTGTGGGCGCTGCTGGGAGAGGGCGCGGTCGTCTACGTGTGCGGCAACGCGAGCACGATGGCCCCGGGCGTGCGCGCCGCGCTCGCCGCGGTGTTCCGGGCGCACACCGGTACCGGCGAGGCCGACGCCGAGGCGTGGCTGGCCGGGCTGCGCACCACCGGTCGCTACCTGGAGGACATCTGGGGTGAGAACGCCGTCGTCTGAGCCGGCCGGACCCACTTCGCAACCTCGATCCACCCCACGGCCACGATCGGCAGCGCGACGACCACCGCCCACTGCGCCGCGCTGATCGGCGTCAGGCGCAGTGCGTCCCGCAGGAACGGCACGAACATGATCACCGCGATGGACACCGCCGTCACCACCGTCCAGGCCGGGAGGAACCGGTTGGACAGCAGCCCGATCCCGGCCAGCGGCGTCCGCTCCGATCGCATCACCCACGCCAGCGCCAGATACCCCACCATCCACGCCAGGAACGCCAGGGTCTGCGCGGTCCCGGTCGTCTCCCCCGACCACGACGCCACCAGATAGATCCCGCCGACGGCGACGAGCAGCGACATCCCGCCCGCCACCAGCGACCGCACCAGGGAACGATCCAGGAACCGGTGACGCGGGTCGCGAGGTGGACGGTTCATGGTGTCGCGCTCGGCGGGTTCGGCGGCGAACGTGGCGCTACCGGCGATGTCCATGAACATCTCCATCACCACGATCTGGATCGGGGCGAACGGGATCGGCAGCCCGACGAGCACCCCGACGGCGGTCGTCGCCACCAGACCGGCCTTGCAGGCCAGGTAGTACTTCACACCCTTGCGCAGGTTGTCGTAGAGCGTGCGTCCCTCGCGCAGGGCGCGGGTGATGGTGGCGAAGTTGTCGTCGGCCAGTACCAGGTCGGCGGAGTCGCGGGCCACGTCGGTGCCCGAGGCCCCCATCGCGATCCCGACGTCGGCGCGGGCCAGTGCGGGGGCGTCGTTGATCCCGTCACCGGTCACCGCGACGACCTCACCGAGCCCCTGCAGGGCCTCGACCAGACGGATCTTGTGCTCCGGGGTCACCCGCGCGAACAGCGACGTGCGGGCGACGGCGTCGGTGAGCGCGTCGTCGTCGAGCCGGTCGAGGTCGGGGCCGGTGAGCAGCGGGCCGTCGCCGTCGAGACCGATCTGGCCGGCGATCGCGCGGGCGCACGCCGGGTGGTCGCCGGTGACCATCAGGACCCGGATCCCGGCCCGCCGCGCCGCCGCCATCGCGACCGGCACCTCGGGACGGGGCGGGTCGGCGAGCCCGACCAGGCCGGCGAACGTCAGGTTGGTCTCGGCGTCCTGCACGACGCCGGGGACCGCGGCGAGGACCCGGGTCGCCACGGCGATCACCCGCAGCCCCTCCCCGGCCATCCGCTCGGCCCGCTCGTGGAGTTCGGCCCGGTCGTGGGCGGTGAGGGACCGGTAGCCACCGCGCGCGGTGCAGCGGTCGAGCAGCGCCTCCGGTGCGCCCTTGCTGATCAGCAGGAACCGCCCGTCGTCGCGACCGTGGACCACCGTCATGGACTCGCGGTGCGCGTCGAACGCGAACCGCGTCACCACGTCACCGGCCACGCCGCCGGGGGTGCCCGGGAGCAGGTCCTGCTCGCGGGCGGCCTGCAGGAAGGCGACGTCGGTCGGGTCACCGGAGAACTGCCCGCCCTCGGCGGTCGCGTCGTGACAGGCCGCGCCGAGTGCGAGCAGACGCTCGTCCGGGATGACGTCGGCGGCCAGCGAGGTGACGGTCATCCGGTTCTCGGTCAGCGTGCCGGTCTTGTCGGTCGCGATCACGGTGACCGTGCCGAGGGCCTCCGCCGCGCGCAGCCGTCGCACCAGGCCGTTGCGCCGGGACAGCCGGTAGGCACCCAGCCCGAGGACCAGGCTGATGATGATCGGGAGCTCCTCCGGGATGGTCGCGAACGCCATCGTCAGCCCGGTCAGGACCATCTCCCGCCACGGCAGCCCGCCGAGCACCCCGATCAGGGGCACGAGCACGCTGAACGCGATCGCCACCATCGCCAGCCCGCGCGAGAGGTCGCGCATCGCCTGCTGCAACGCGGTCCGCGGCGGCTTGGCCTCCAGCACCAGCCCGGTGATCCGGCCCAGCTCGGTGGCCATCCCGGTCGCGACGACGACGCCGCGGGCCCGGCCGGCGGCCACCGTCGTCCCCGCGAACGCCAGGTTCCTCCGCTCGGCCAGGGGCGTCTCGTCCGGCAGCACATCGTCGGCGTCCTTGTCGAGGGCCACCGACTCCCCGGTCAGCGCGGACTCGTCGACCCGCAGGCCCCAGGTCCCGACGAGCCGGACGTCGGCGGGCACCCGGGCCCCGGCCCGCAGCGGGACGACGTCGCCGGGCACCAGCTCCTCGGTCGGGACCTGCTCGAGACGGCCGTCGCGCAGCACGGGCGCGGTCGGCGCGGTCAGCGTCCCCAGCGCGGCGATCACGGTCTTCGCGCGGTACTCGGCGAACACCTCCACCAGCACGACCGCCGAGATGATGACGACGATGGCGATCGTGTCCTCGAGCCGGCCCCACACGCTGTAGAGCACGGCGACGGCCAGCAGGAGCAGCATCATCGGCTCGGTGATCTCGCCGGCGAGCACGCTGCGGAACGTGACCTGCCTCGGCGTCCGGAAGCGGTTCGGGCCCGTCGTCGCCAGCCGGGAGGCTGCATCGGAGCCGGTCAGCCCCCGGACGGGGTCGGTGCCCAGCTCCGTCACCGCCGCGTCGGCGGTCGTGGCGTGCGCGCGGTCCAGACCCGGACCGGGGGCCGGCTCGGCGTCGCCCACCGCGGGATGCGATCGCGGATCGCCGGGCGCGCTCATCAGCCGTCGGTTTCGGTGTCCGGCGGGAGGTCGGGGGCGACGCCCTCGGCCCGGTAGACCGAGGTGGTGAAGCGCTCGAGCGCGCGACGGCACCGGTCCAGCAGATGGGCGGCGGCCTTGGCGTGCGCGTCCGGGAAGAAGTCCCGCGCGGCGATCTTGTCGAGCCAGGACGTGAGCCGGTCCATGACCTGCTCGTTCTCCTCCAGCTCGGCGAACGTGAAGTTGACCTTCGCGGTCTCCCGGTCCAGCTCGAAGATCAGCGCCAGCCCGCGCTCGTGGAGCTCGGCGAACTCCTTGGCCCGCTCGCTCTGGAACCGGGCGACGATCTCGGCGTCGCCCTCGTCCTCGACGGCCCGGACGGACAACGCGTGCGCGGTACCGTCGTGCCCGCGCACGTAGTCGGCGAGGATGCGGAAGAACTCGAGGTTGTCGTCCGTCCCGGGGAGCACCCAGGCCCCGTTCTGCAGGCCGACCGCACCGGCGGCCTTGGCGCGGCGCCACAGCGTCACCCGTGGGCTGGACGGCGAGGCGGGAAGCTGGGCCAGTAGCAGGACCCAGCCGGGGGCGTCGTAGCCGTCGTCGGACATGGTGACTGACGTTACGGAGCCATGGTAGGCGGATGCAACATGTGTTAACGCATTCGCCGATCTCGGGCTGGACACGGCACGCTGTGGCGATGGCCCCCAGCACTGGTCGGCACAGCACCGTCCAGCACGACATGGTCGCCCGCCTCGGCCTCGGCCTGGCCGCGGTGGCCCGCCCCGCCTACATCACCTCCGGGCGCGCCGCCGATCTCGGTGACGCCCGCGGGGTCGAGCAGCTCCGTGACCGGACGCACGAGCTCCTCGACGCCGCGTACGCCCACGGCATCCGTTACCTCGACGTCGCCCGCTCCTACGGCCGGGCCGAGGAGTTCCTGGCCGGCTGGCTCACCGAGCACCCCGAGATCGGCACCGAGAGGAGCGCAGGCGGAACGAGCAGCGGCGCTGTCGAGATCGGTTCCAAGTGGGGCTACCGCTACGTCGGCGACTGGTGCGTCGACGCCGAGGTGCACGAGAGCAAGGGCCACTCCCTGGCCGCGTTCACCGAGCAGTCCGGGCAGAGCCTGGAGCTTCTCGGCGACCGGCTCACCGTCTACCACGTGCACTCGGCGACGCTGGAGACCGGCGTGCTCGACGACGCGGACGTGCACCGGGCGATGGCCGGCCTGCGCGAGCGCGGCATCCGGGTCGGCATCTCCACCTCCGGTCCGCGCCAGTCCGAGGCGATCCGCCGGGCCCTGGACGTCCGGGTCGACGGCGAGGTGCTGTTCAGCTCGTTCCAGTCGACGTGGAACGTCCTCGAGCCCTCGGCCGGTCCGGCGCTGGCCGAGGCCGCGGCCTCCGGCGCGCGGGTGATCGTCAAGGAGGCGTTCGCGAACGGGCGTCTCGCGCCCGGAGGGCAGGACGGCACGGCTGCGGCGCGCGCGGCGGCCGAGCTGGCGCAGAGGCTGGACCTCCCGCTCGACCGCGTCGCCGTCGCGGCGGTACTCGCCCGTCCGTGGGCCCGGCGCGTGCTGCTCGGGCCGGTGGACACGGCCCAGCTGGCGAGCAACGTCGCCGCCGTGGACGTCGCCCTCCCGGACGGGATCGACGACGAGCTGGACGCGCTGGGCGAGCCGGCGGAGCAGTACTGGGCCACCCGATCGGGTCGACCCTGGGCCTGAGCGGCCCGCCGTGTGGTGTCGTCGCGTCACGCGTTGTCGCGCAGCTCGTTTACCGTCACGTCACCCTACGGACGGCCGCCCGACACCCACCACCACCGTTGACGTTCATCGGAGGAAGGTCGAACGGCCGGACTGCACGAAGGAGCCCGGACATGACCGTTGGACGTCACATGGCCCGGCGGGCCGACGATGACCCGGTGACCCAGCAGATCGCGCGGGTCGGGACGGATCCGGAGCCCCCGTTCCCGGAGCACGTTCCGCACCTGGCGCTCGTCCGCGGGAACACGGTCCTGAGGGTCGCGCTCGGCGTCGCCGCCGTGCTGGTGATCGCGCACTTCGCCGCCCTCGCGATCGGCTACGGACGTCCCGGGTTCGAGATCCCGAAGGCGATCCGGCTCGGTGGCGAGCTGAACATCGCGACCTGGTTCAGCTCCGCACTGCACCTCGTCAACGCCGGCCTGCTGGCGCTGCTCGCGGCGAACTCGGTGCGTCGCGAACGCCTGCGCTGGATCGTGCTCAGCCTGGCCGTGCTCGTCGTCTCGATGGACGAGGTGTCGGCCAACCACGAGCAGGTCGGCTACATCCTGCACACCACGCTCGGAACCAGCGGGTTCCTCACCTACGCCTGGATCATCCCGGCGGTCGTGCTGGTCGCGGTCGTCGCCGTGCTGTGCGGGCCGATGGTGCTGCGCCGTCCGGGTGGGCGTCTGGTCGCGATCGCCGCGGTGATCTTCGTGGGCGGTGCGGTCGGTGTGGAGGCGATCGAGGGATGGTGGTTCGACGCCACCGGGCAGACCGACGACCTCGCCTACCTCGTCCTCAGCGGGCTGGAGGAGGCGACGGAGATGCTCGGGCTGATCGTCGCGACGGCCGGTCTGCTCCGGATGGTCGGCGGCAGCGGCCTGCGTCTGGCCGGGACGTTCACCGACCGCTCCTCCTCGTGAGCTGCCTGACCGTGGGAGTCCTCAGGTCGGCGGGATCCCGATCGTCCAGCCGGTGACGTCACGCAGCGCGATCTGCCAGCAGGCCGGTTGCTGGTAGGCGGGGACCGCGTTGTGCACCGGAGCGACGAGTGCGTCGGTGAAGTAGATCCAGTGGATGTCCTTCATCGGAATGTCCCGCCCCGGGACGTCGTCGTTGCGCTCCTCGGCCATCTGGTCGAACATCGCCGCCATCGCCTGCGCGGACTCGTTGTGCGGATCGTGGCTGGTCAGGTCCCGTAGCTGGTCGCTGAGACGGCGCAGCCAGGTCGTCGGGTGCACGGCGTTGCCGAACACGAGCCCGGCCGACGTGGCGACCGTGAGCGGGACGCTGTTGCCCTCGTCGCGGTAGGCGATCGAGAGCACCGACTGCAGGTAGCTCGGCGCGCTCAGCTCCGGGATCGTGACGACGCGTTGCGCGTCGGTCATGCCGGCCGGGCCGTCCGAGCTCACCGTCATGCACTCACGGTAGCCAGCGGCTCACCCCGTCCATACCGCCAGTTGTCGGTCCGACGAGAAACGATCAGAGCAGCGCCGGCCAGGTGAGCGCGGCACCTCCCCAGGTCGCGCCGCCGCCGAATGCGGAGAGCACGACCTTGTCCCCGGCACGCAGCGTGCCGGAGGCCGCGGCCTGCGACAACGCCAACGGGATCGACGCGGCGGCCGTGTTCCCGACGTGTTCCAGGTTGCTCACCGCCCGCTCGCGCGGCAGCCCGAGGCGGTCCGCGACGGCGTCCAGGATCCGCTGGTTGGCCTGGTGCCCGACGAACCGGTCCACGTCGTCGACGCCCCAGCCCACCCGGTCCATGACGGTCCGGGCGCACTCGGCCATCCGCGCCACCGCCTGCCGGTAGACGGCCTGGCCCTGCATCGTGAACGGGGTAGCGGCGTCCGGGACCAGGATCAGGTCCTCCCCGTCACCGTCGCTACCCAGCTCCAGGGCCAGTACCTCGCCCGCCTCGCCCGGGTCACCGGCCCGCAGCACGACCGCCCCGGCCCCGTCGCCGAACAGGAACGCGGTGGCCCGGTCCTCCGGATCGACCAGCGTGGAGAACGTGTCCGCCCCGATCAGCAGCACCGACCCGGCCTGCCCGGAGGTGATCATCGCGCTCGCGGTGGCCAGGCCGTAGAGGAAGCCCGAGCAGACCGCGTTGAGGTCGAACGCGGGCACGGTGCCGAGCCCGATCCGGGTCGCCACCGCGGGCGCCGTCGCCGGGCACGGGTGGTCCGGGGTGCTCGTGGCCACGACGACCATGTCCACCGTCGAGACCCCGGCCGACTTGAGCGCCAGTGTCCCGGCCTCGACGGCCAGGTCGGAGGTGGCCGTCCCGTCGCTGACGACGCGGCGGCTGCCGATGCCGCTACGGGTGCGGATCCACTCATCGGTGGTGTCCAGGCGGGCGGCGAGGTCGTGGTTCGTCACGACCTCCGGTGGGAGGGAGTGACCGACCCCGGTCAGTACGGCCGGGCGAGGTGGCATGGGCGGGACCTGCGTCCTGTCGACGGTGGGAAACCCACTGTAGTTCGCGGAGCGGATCCCGCCCGGCCCGATGTCAGGTGGTGGTGGGCTCCACGACGGTCAGATGCGGGGTGCGGGCGAGCGCGCTGCGGGCCATCGCCAGCTCGTGCGCGACCTCGGCGGTGATCAGCTCGGCGTGCAGGCCGCGCTCCTCCGGGGACTGCGGGGCCAGTGCGCGGTGACGGGCGACGAGAGCCTCGAGACCGTCGAGCAGACGGTCGCCGACCGCCGACCGGCGCTGTGACCGGGACGCCGCGGACGTGCGGACGGGAGTGGGTGCGGGAACGGGGGTGGACATGCGGATGCTCCGGAAGGTGCGAAGGGTGTCGGGACGCGTCGGCGGCCGCGGGCCGCGAGGCATCATCGACAGAGCGCTGCTCCGGTCCGGCAGAGGTCCACGTGACGGCGCCTGCACCAGATCGACTTGGACCAGGCCGACGCCGCGAGGGAGTCGTTCGCCGGGGTCTGCACGTCGGTCTCCCATCGTGGATCGAAGACCAGGAAACCCGGTGCGACGCGCGGGTGTCAAGGTGCTACTTGATCCCGCGCGCGGCCTTCTCCTCGCTCATCCGCACGACCTGGACCTGGTCACCGATCTGCAGGTAGTCGAAGTAGGCCTTGGCGTCGGCGTCGGGCACGTGGATGCAGCCGGCCGACGAGCGTGCCGGGTCGCCGCTGTGGAACGCGATCCCGCCGTCCTGGAAGAACACCGACCACGGCATGGGCGCGGGCGAGCCGTCCGGCAGCCGGGACTCCTGGCTCTTGTGCTCGGCCTCCTTGCGGTAGACCCGCAGCGAGTGGCCGATCGGGGTCTCCTCGCCGTTGCCGCCGGACGAGATCTTGATCGGACCGCGCGTGATCTTCCCGTCCTGGAGCAGCCAGGACTGCTGCGAGTCCAGGTCGACGCACGCCTTCGCGGTCGCGGTGCAGGGAGTGCCCGCGACCATCGGCTGCGACTGGGCCTTCTCGGCCGCCGGCGAGCCCGCGGCCGCGGAGCCGGTCAGCGCCAGGCCGGCGACCGTGACCAGGCCGAGCACACCCGCGATCGCACGACGCGTGCGCCCGGTGCCGGCTTGCCGATTGCTGCTCATTCGAAAGCGCTCCTCGCCGTTCGCGCCGACGCCCACCGGGGAGAAGTGAGCTGTCTCGGGGTCTTGTCCGTAGGACGTCCGGGCCCCGCACGGGGTTGCGTCGCAAAGCCGATCAATTTCTACCGTGTGACGTCGTCGCCGTCGTTCACGGTTTGTGCTCGTCGAACAGTCTGCCCGGTCCGATCACCGGACCTGCGGCGGGCCCCCGGTCCGAGGGTGCTGCGGACCCGGTCGTCCGGCCCGATCCGGTGCCCGTGCTCGCACACCGTATCCAGGTGCACCGCGCCGCCGCAGCCCGCGTGCTCGGGCACGATCGGCGGGCCGCCGTCGGCGCGGTGCCGGTCGCCGTACGCGAGCAGGGCCAGCAGCACCGGTCGCAGGTCCTGCCCGGCGGGGGTGAGCCGGTACTCCTTGCGGGTGCGCCGGCCTGGCTCCCGGTAGTCGACCGCGTGCACCATGCCGGCGTCGATGAGCCCGGCGAGCCGGCGGGTGAGCACGTTGCGGGCGATGCCCAGGTGCGTCACCAGGTCGTCGAAGCGCCGGATGCCGTGCAGCAGGTCGCGCACGACAAGCATCGTCCACGGGTCGCCGAGCACGCCCATCGTCCGGGCGATCGAGCACGCGCTGCTGTCGAGCTCGCGCCAGGGCGTCCCGGCCGGCGCCTCGAACCCGGTCATGGCGTCCAGGATACGCAGCGGAGGCAGCCGGGACCGGGTCCGCTACTGCGGGGTGACCTCGGCCATCTCGTTCCACGCGTCGCCGTCGATGTCCTGGTAGTTGATCTTCGGGCGCTCCGCGACCACGGTGGACATGAACGGGAAGAACTTCTTCACGTGGTCGTAGCCGACATGCGCCGCCCCGGCGTCGGAGTCCTTGAACACCTCGACGATCACGAACTCGTTCTGCTTCTCGAGGTTCTCGTGGTAGTCGAACGAGATGTTGCCCGGCTCCTGGCGCACGTTGGCCGTGTACTCCTTGATCCCGGCCAGCCACTCGTCGCGCTTGTCCTGGCGGATCTGGGCCTTGAGCACGATGAGGATCATGAATACCTCCACGGTGGGTCGTCTCGTCAGGATCCGCTCGTCCGCCCGCGGGGACGGCGAGCCGGATGTCGTCGCGCAGTCTTCCACGGGACGCCGACCGGCAGGCGTCTCAATCCGGGACGGGGCCCGATCGCACGTGCACCTACGCTGGCCCGATGCGTCCCGGCCTGCCTGAGTGGACGGTGCTGGCGGTGACCACCGAGCGCCCGGTCCACGGGTTCGCCGTCGCCGCGCTGACCGCGGCCGAGGGCGGGCTCGGGCGGGTCTGGCAGATCCC
>JAKDNL010000719.1 GCA_030451825.1 Pseudonocardia sp.
CTGGCGGGACCGTCGGCCCCGGCGGCGGTCGGGCACGGCAACGCCGCGGCGGAATCGGCCTCCGCGGTGATCGCGGTCGCGTCTGCGGCGCGCTCGGTCGGTAAGCGGTCCAGTGGGATGCCGCCCGCGGCGGGAACTTCCGGTGCTTCGGCGGTGGCGGCCCTGGCCGCGGGCGACCAGGGCCGGTTGGCGCCCGCCGGGCGGTCCAGCGGCCGCGACCAGGTGCGTTGGTCGGCGAACGCCCACAGGGTGCGCCGCTTCCAGTACCGGCGCGGCCGGGCCGAGGGCAGCTCCTCGGTGTGGTCGGGCTCGACGAACTGGCCGCGGCCGCGGTAGCTGGTCAGCGTCGAGGTGTCGGCGTAGCCCAGCAACCGGGCGGCCTGGCTGATGGTGAGCAGCTCGTCGGGGTCACCGCCGCGGTCGATCTCGCTCAGCCCGGCCTTCAGCGCCGCGGTGTGCTCCCGGTGCCAGGCGTGCCACTGCTGCTCGTCGACGTAGAGCTGGCGACCGAGCTTGATTCCCTCGGGGTGACCGTTGTGGGCCCGCTCGCCATACCACTGGGCCAGGGTGGAGATCGGTTGGCCGGTGACCCGGGCCAGCTCGGTGCGCGAGACCACGACTCGGCCATCGAGCACGCGCCGGTACGCGGAGTGCCCGGCCCGCCACTCCAGCCACTGCTGCTCGTCGACGTAGAGCCGCCCGTCGAGCGTGATCCCGTCGGGGTGGCCGTTGCGGGCCCGCGCGGCCCACCACTTGTACAGGGTGTGCTCGCGCTCCCCGGAGATGCGGGCCAGCTCGTTGCGGGTCACCAGGACCCGGCCGTTGAGCTCGCGCCGATCCGGTCCTCTCACCCGGTCTAGCGTAGGGCCGGCCGCGGCGCGGGCACCGTCACCCCGACCTCCGCTCGCGCCGTGCGTGCTGTCGTGCGCCGGCCAGCCGGCCCGTGCGCGGGGTGTGTGCCCGGCCAGGTGTGCCGCCGCCGGCGCTGCCGATATCGTGGCTGGCACTGCTTCCGTCGATGGGTCCCTCGGGCACCTGGGTGGACGGGAGCACAGGTGACCGGGGGTCGCTGCCAACCCCTTCCCCCGGGGACCCGCAAGGGTCGGTCCCCGGTCACCGCCCAATCTGCCGCTCACGCCGCCCCACCGCGGCGTCGGTCGAGGTCCTCGCCGGTGATCGTCTCGCGCAGTGCCAGCCCGAGCAGCTCGGCCACGGGTGGGGTGACGGCGTTGCCGTACTGGCGGGCCTTGATGCGTTTGTTGCCCAGGACGATGTAGTCGGCTCCGAACGCCATCCCGAGTCCGATCTCGGCTGGTTCCAGCATGCGCAGGGTGCAGTCGTCGATGTCGTCGAGCCCGGCCAGTACCGCGCCTCCGGTGATGGCGGTCTGCGCCGGCAGGGGCTGGGCCAGATTTCCGCCCAGGGCAGCGACTCCACGATCCTGAACCGTCCTGCTGCAGGTCACCCTGGAAGTGGTCGGTGTCGGGGTGGTTGGCGGTGTGGCTGCGGATCGCCCAGTCCCAGTGGTTGGCGGCCAGGATCGGGGTCAGCCCAGCTTTGACCTGGCCTTGTGCCTCACCACCGGCGCCGCAGAAGAAGTCAATGAACCGCCGCCCGCACGGCGTGAGCGCTGATCGCCACGCCCGCCAGCGGCTCAGGAACTCCATCGATCCCGCGGCGCTGTCCGCCGCTGCAGCGGCTGCTTGGTGGTGGTGCCAGTCGGCGTCGGTGAGGAAGACCGAGGTCGTCATCACGTCCTCCCCATGCCCGCGGCCAGCGCCGCGACGGCCAGTCCACCGCTGGTCGGCGCCACGATCCGGGTCCAGCGGATCGGGGGCCCGTCGGGCTCGGCCACGATCGCGCCGATGGCCAGGACCAGCAGCGGCAGGATGACGAGCAGGACCGCGATCGGGCCGGCCCCGGTGATCAGGTCGAGGGTGTGGCCGCCGATCGCGGCGAGCAGGGTGCTCATCGGGCACCGCCGTCGCGGCGCAGCTGGCGCGGCATCTGCGTGCCGTACCGGAGTCCGTCGTCCGTCGTCTGCTCGGCCTCGTGGCGGGTGAACTGCTCGATCCCGATGTGCACCGCGGCCGCGGTGAGCAGCGCGGCCCGGGCGTCGTGCTCGCTGAGTTCGCTGCCGCCGACGAGCCGTCCGAGGGTGCGGGCCGCGGCGAGCAGGGTGGCCCGGCGCTGTCCCTTCCCGGCCCGGCGGACGCCGTCGGTCTCGTCGTCGACGATCGCGGCCAGGTAGCGCCCGGCGCGGTCGTCGGGCAGGGCGATCGGGGCGGAGGTCGCGACCGGCGCCGGCGCGGGGGTCAGCGCGCGGGCCAGCCAGCCGGGGAGCTCGGCGACCGGGCCGCGGCGCACCACCTGGTAGGTGCCTTCGGGCCGCACGCTCGAGGGCCCGACGATGAAGCCTCCCGAGGAACGGGTGTCGATCCGCCAGCCGAGGGTGGAGGCGGTGTTGCGGAACTCGGCACCGGCGGGAACCCGGTAGTAGAGATGCGACCCGCCGGTGGGGGTGCGCACGTGCAGGGTGTCGGTGGGCATCGGCTGCCCGGCCTGCTCGGCCTGCATCGCGAGCACCTCGCGGCCGTGCCGGGCACCGGTCCACGGCGGGGGCGCGGTATCACCGGCGCCGTCGTCGAGGTCGACCACCAGAAGCCCGGAGGGCCCGGTCGCGATCCCGATATTGAACGGATGGCGCCACCAGGCCCGAATCTGGGTCTCGTCGCGGGTGGCGCGCTGCTCCCATCCCTGGTGCCCGTCGGCGCAGACCCCGGTGCCCTGGCATCCGCGTGCGCCGTGCAGGGCGGGGATCTTCGAGCCGGGCCGGACGGGGAAGATGTAGCAGCCGGCCGCGGCCGCGCACAGCGCCGCCTCGAGCAGGGCCAGCTGCCGGGGGTGCCGCGCCCAGCCGGTGCCGAGCGGCGCGCCGCGACCTGCTGGGCGGCCCGCACGGGGGCCGGCGCCCGGGCCGGTACCGGGGTCTGCGCTGGTGTCCGTGGTGGTCATGGTGACCTCTCTCCGCCGGGTGTTCGGGTGTCGCCGGGAGCG
>JAKDNL010000720.1 GCA_030451825.1 Pseudonocardia sp.
TGCGTTCTCCGCCGTTGACCGCGATGACCTGACCGTTGATCTGCCGGGCGGCCGGTGAGGCGAGGAAGGCCACGGTGCCGGCGATGTCGTCGGGGTGGCCGGCCCGTCGGGTGCTGGTGGCCGCGATGAGGGCGTCTCTGCGTTCGTCGGTGAGCTTGTCTCGGAAGAACTCGGTGTCGGCGATGTAGCCGGGCGATACGACGTTGGCGGTGACGCCGCGGGGGCCGAGCTCGGCGGCGAGGTCGATGTTCCACGACGCCACCCCGGCCTTGGCCGCGCCGTACGCGCCGGCGCCCTTGTCCGCGGCGATGGAGCCAATGGTGACCACGGTGGCGCCGTCGGTGAGCCGGTCACGCACGGCGGCGGTGGTGAGCACCGCGGAGATCAGGTTGGCCTCAAGGTTGGCCCGCCAGCCCGCGGCCAACGAGGCCAGGTCGTGTGGGGCATCTCGGTCGAAGTCGGTATTGCCGCCGGCGCAGTTCACCAGCACATCCAGCGAGTCGGGCAGCTCGGTGACCAACGACTGGATCTGTGCGGGGTCGGCGGCGTCACAGACCACGGCTCGGACCGTGGGGCCGAGTGCCGTGGCGGCTGTATGCAGCGGTTCGGACCGGCGTCCGGTGATCACCACGCTGTCACCGTCGGCGGCGAACGCCGCGGCCACCGCCCGGCCGATGCCGGTGCCGCCGCCGGTCACGAGCACGTTGCGCGTCATGTCCACCTCCACAGGGTACGTTTAGAGCTAAACGCGAGCCTAGCATTTAGACCTAAACGGGAGTGGATGTGGCGGGACAGTGGGATGAGAACGACCGGGTGGACGCCATCGCGCTGGGATGGCTGCGCGAACGGCCGGGCACCCCGGTCGAGGGGATCGGCATCGTGACCCGGGTGTGGCAGTGCGCCAAGCTCCTGGGTGAGGACCGTGGTCGGGTCCTGGCCGCGGCCGGCGCCGACGCGGCCACGCTGGATCTGCTCAGCGTCCTGCGCCGCAGCGGGCCGCCCTACGAGCTCACCACCCGCGAGCTCACCGACCGCACCCAGGTCACCGCCGGCGCGGTCTCGCAGCGGGTGGCGCGCGCCGAACGCGAAGGGCTCGTGGCGCGCCGCGGCGAGCAGAGCTCCCGGGCGGTCACCGTGACGCTCACCCCCGCCGGACACGACGTGGTCGAGCGGTTGGTGGACCGGGTCCTCGGTCGTGAGGCCGACCTGGTCTCTCGTCTCACCCCGGATCAGCAGTCCGCCTTGACCGAGCTCCTCCGGCTCCTTCTCAACAGCCTCCAGGACCAGCTCGGGGAACAACGGCCCACTCAGGTCGGGTCCACGTAGCGCGCCCGATGCGGGATCGACATCTGGACCCTGGAGGTGGCGCGCGATGAAAGTGCGAGGCTGAGTGGTGTGAGCGGCTTCTATCACATCTGCTTCGTCGTGCAGGACCTCGACCGAGCCACCGCCGACCTGACCCGCGCCCTGGGCGTCACCTGGAGCCCCGCCCGCGACGGCCGGCTCGGAACGTGGGACTACCGCATCGTGTTCTCCGCAGAAGGGCCACCGTTCTTCGAGGTCATCGAAGGCCCCGCGGGCAGCCCGTGGGACGCCACCGCAGGCTCGCGCTTCGACCACCTCGGCTACTGGTCCGACGACGTCGCCGTCGACAAGCAGCGCCTCGCCGAGCGCGGCGCCGCGCTGGAGTTCGACTCCTGCCCCTACGGCCGCTCGTTCACCTACCACCGCCTCGACAGCCTCGGCATCCGCCTCGAGCTCGTCGACCGCGCCGCGCAGCCCGACTTCCTGGCCACCTGGAAGCCCAACGCTGCCCCCATGCCCGCGATCAACCTGAGCGACAGCGCCCCCGCCGTCGGTCCGGGCGCGTGACTGTCTCGGGCCCGGACCCCGAGAACCGGCGTTGCGTTCGGCGTGCCGGGGGCAAGGTGTCCTCACGCCAGGCAGGCAGCTGCCAGGTGTTGACCTCGACTGCGCTACAGCTCGGACGATGGCGGCATGACAACGGTCGACGAGGTGATCCACCGGTTGCAGCGCGCGTGGAATCGAGGTGACGGTGCTGGCTGGGCCGCAGTGTTCGCCGAGGACGCGATGTTCGTCGACGTGCTCGGGCGCATCCAGCGGGGCCGCGCGGTGATCGCTTCGGAACACCAGAAGTTGTTCGACACCATCTACGCCGACAGCCAGCTTCGGATCTGGCAGCTCAGCGCTCGCCAGCTCGGTACCGACCTGCTGCTGGGGCACACCGGCTCCCGGCTGGCCGTTCCTGCCGGGCCTCGCACGGGGGAGACACTGGCGGCGCAGACGTTGGTGGTGCAGGGCGAGCTGGTCGTAGCGTTTCAGAACACTATCTGCTCGGAGCTGGGCGAGTTCGCCGATCACGACGACGCCCTCGCCGCCTTGTCCCCGCTGTCGTGGCCACACACCTGACTCAAGGCGTGCAAGTTGGCGGCGGTCAGGCTGGAGACACTTCGGCCGATCACATCTGCCTCGGACGCCGTGCCGGCGTCCGATCTCCGAGGGGGCGGGTCACGTGGCGCCGACCCCGTGGCATCGGTGATCAAGTTCAGGTCAACGGGGTCGCTGGATCCGGGGAGGAAGACGCGGCGAGTCGACTGCTTGACATCGGGGGAGCCGGCCGTCGACCCGCCGATCACTGAACCCCAGGGCCTCGTGGCGGCGGCGTTACCGGGTCTCGGGGTGGCCGCTCCGCGCCGCCGGTGCCCTGGCTCCGCCTCCACGCATCTGTCCGATCTCAACGAAGGTGACTCCATGGCAGGCAGCTGACCTGGGCGGAGTCAGATCGGTGTGACGCCCGGGCGCCGAGCTGTCTCATCGGACCTGACTCCCGTGGAAGCGATGCCGAGCACGGGTGCCGACGCGGTCGTCAGCGGGGCTGCTGGCCAGCAGCAGCGGCGGTGAGCTCCAGTGCTATCCGGCCGTCCGCGACCGGGACCACGCTGCGCGATTCGAGCCCGGCGTCGGCGGCAAGTTGGGTGAGTTCGTCGATGCTGCGTTCGCGGCCGCCGAAGCACAGCAGCATGAACAGGTCGATCC